>DAONDQ010000118.1:0-8725 GCA_035402645.1 Candidatus Cloacimonadota bacterium
TATGATTCTGAAAACAGATTGATCCAGGGTTGGAAAACCCTTCCCAAAACAGGTCAGGTGACCTGTGGTACGGTATACACCGCTTCACATTAGGCTATGTTCTATTGCTCTTTCAGAGCATGATGGGTTTCACTTCGTTACACCCAAATGAATCAGGGACTGACTTTTCGGTTTTCCTAAAAAGGGCGAAGCCCACATATCCCCCAGGGATATATATCATAGCCTAAGGTGGAGCGCAGCGGAACCTCAGGTAGATTGCATTGATTCGGTTGAACCCTTTATGGGTGGTGATATTAATGACTTTTCATTAGGTTCGAACCCATGAATCGTAAGAAATTTGTTATATTCATCCTCAAATGATGAATGTTTATGATGTTCCTTTTGATTGAGAATGTATTTTTCAACTGCAACCAGATTCGATTTGCTTACACTATAAGCGGCATATCCCTGTTGCCAATGGAATTTTGAATGGTATTTTTCATTGTACCATTTGCTTGAATATGCCTTGATATGTTTCACAAAATCTGCAATTCCCATTTCCTTGGGTAATAGGCATAAAACATGAAGATGGTCTTCGGTACCGTTGATGATGATGGGAGTTCCTTTTATATTTTTGATGATCCCACCAATGTAAGCATATAATTCCTTTTCCCTGGATTTTTGGATAATACGTGTTCGGTCTGCAGTGGAAAAGATGATATGTGTTGCAAGATGGCAATATGATGTTGGCATAATTCCTCCTTATTATGACCACCCACAAGGGGTTTAAATCTTTTATGTCATTCTTTACCTGAGGTTTCGCTTCGCTTCACATTAGGCTATGTTCTATTGCTCTTTCAGAGCTTGATGGGTTTCACTTCGTTACACCCAAAAGAATCTGGACCTGACTTTTCGTTTTCCTAAAAAGGGCAAAGCCCACATATCCCTCAGGGATGATATATCATAGCCTAAGGTGGAGCGCAGCGGAACCTCAGGTTGATTGCATTGATTCGGTTGAACCCTCTATATGGGTGGTGATATTATCTTGAATAACCGTAAATATTAATACCCTATTCTGTCTTGATGAGGGTTAACAAAGGGTAGTTACATGAATCTTCTATTTTGATTAGTTTACCCTCAAATTTGCGATGAAAAATATTTTTCTACCATCCCAGTTGGGGCACATCCCATAGTTTACTCCAGTAGTATTTGGTATCTTGAAATTCAACTGATTTGATAAATCATAATAATAAATCTCTGAATTATATACATAAAACACTTTATTCCCATTTTGAGCAATTTTATCTAATATCGGATATTCCTTCAAACTATGCATGAAATCCACATTACCTGTATTAATATTGATGATTCTTAATTGGTTATCATAACTAAATGATGTGATATGATCATGTAAGGTTGTAAGACCGAATGATTGATTTCCATAAGTTGAATATGCCAAAAGTTGAATGATATCTGATCCATCTAAATCAATCTTGTATAATCCATGATCTTGTTCATAATAAAACTTATGATCTGTAGGATTATAAATACTGTTAAGCACTCAATTGCCTGCATTAACAATAATATGAACAGAATCACCATCAAGACTGTAATATCCCAGCTTTGCAATATCGTATTTAGCATTGTTGACCTGAATAAAGGAGATTCTTGAATTATCAGGTGAAATATTCGGATTAACCAGGTGACCCTCAAAATTACTTGTAAGATTAGTTTGTGAATTTGTTTGAAAATCATATTGGAATAGATCACCATTATTACAATAATATGCCTTATTATTATTGGATAAAGTTAACTTTCGGAGATCAACATTAATATTATCCGTAAATGGTGCAGGATTTATGGTATCAGGTTCAGTGATATAGTATCTATCAGCTGCAAAGATCAGTTTTCCGTCCTGAGTTACATATAGATCCCATAATGTCGAAATTTCAAAAGGTAATTGTGTTACATTAACTAATTTATGGAAACCTGTACCATCGGTATTAATAACACACACGAAATCCTGAAAATCAGGTTCATTTGGTTCAGACATAATGTCGCAGGATGAAATAAAAATAGCACAACAGAAAAGTAGGAGAAAGTTCAGTATTTTCATATGTTAATCTATCATTGAGCCACAAATGAACTGCAATGATTCAAGTGTGGTAATATGCAGAATACGATTATCAAATTCCCAATCATTTATTAATCCTTTCAACGCTGATAATTGAACAATAATAGCATTCATGCATTCGAAATGTCAATCTTATTATTCTTGAAATACCCTTTTCCTTGTATATCGGTATAAAATGTGATGTTGATCTTGAATGATGCCTTTATATCCACCATAAAATAAGAGACAACAAACGATTGATAATCAAAGCATTATAAAAAAGCTCCAGAGGTGTTTCTTTCATAAATTGTTGGTGTAATATCAGATTCTTCTCTGTATCATAGGTCACCTGACCTGTTTGTTTGAGGAGGTTTTCTGACCTCCGATATGATTCTGAAAACAGATTGATCCAGGGTTGGAAAACCCTTCCCAAAACAGGTCGGGTGACCTATGGTACGGTATACACCGCTACACCTGAGGTTTGTGAAATTTCCCCAATCGTTCTATATAAATGATTCTTGCAGGAATTCCTCGAGTTTCTTTTGAACATCTTGTACGGAGAGATCGAATCCTTCCTTTTTCAGAGATGTGACGAATTTCTCGTGTGTTCTGCCATTACGGTACTCAGGTTCCTGTTTGGGATGCTGTAGGTATTTCCCAACTATCTTTGGCTCTTCACCGACATTGAGAACTGCATGGTAGAAAAGAAGCTTTGGATTACGGTAGATGGCTGAGCCCATGATCTTGTTGTTCCCAATTGCCAGGTCGGAAATCCCTTTGAAACTGATGTTTTCAATTCCCAAATCTTCCAAGGCTCCCTGGATGCGGGAACCCATGATCTGGAATATCTTGCTGGATTGTATTCCTGTGATATGGGTGAATAGAATGGAGATGATGACCATTTCGGGTGTGATTAATACGGATTCCCCGCCCGTGGGTCTTCTGACGATTCGAATCCCATCCAGTTTGGCAGTATCGACGACAATCGATTCATCGAGTTCATTACTCTGTCCAAGCACGAGCACCTTTTCCTGGGGTATCCAGATCAGTTTGCGTAATCCGAAATCCGAGAAATCGGTAAAAAGCCAGACATCAGGCAAATCATATTCGCTGATTCCTATACTGTCGTTTTTCCTGGAAAATTTGATTGGATTGATATTCACACCTCCGTTGAAGCCACACCTGCATCCATGAATACTTCAGATACTGTCGGATGAGCGTGGATAGTTTGAGCGATATCATACACGGTCCCTTCCACTGCCATGAGCATGGAAGCTTCAGAGATCATATCCGTGGCATTCGGGGCGACGATCTGCACACCCAGCACTTCACCGTATTTAGGTTCTGAGAGAATGCGGACAAAACCGTCCGTATTTCCTTCGGTAAGGGCTTTTCCATTCGCGAGCATGAAATAGATGCCGACCTTGTAATCCATGCCCTTCGCCTTGAGTTGCTGCTCTGTTAAACCAATCTGGGCAATCTCAGGTTCAGAGTATATATTAACCGGTGATTTACTGAAGTCAAATTCCTCCTGGATGCCGCGAATGAGGTTCACAACCTTCAAACCCTGGGCGGAAGCGGTGTGGGCATGATAACTCTTGCCTGAAACATCTCCGGCAACGTAGATATTCGGGTAGTTGGTTTGAAGATTCTCATTCGATTTGATAAAACCCCGCTCATCCAAATCAAGTTTAATTTCCATGGAGGGTAGAATTGCTCTGCGATTGCTGCAGTTCAGGACTTTATCGAAAGGAAGAATCCTGTCTCCCACCTGCAGGGACTTGTCATCTGCCATTCCTATTTTGTCAGCGATCATGATCGGTATCTTATCACGTTTGAATATCTTTGTCAGGAAGTCTGTAACGTAAAGGTCGATACCCGGCAGCAAATCCTCAGAGGGGCTGATAAGGGAAACTTTCTTACCGATCAGGTAAAGAAGCTGTGTATATTCGATGGCAACCGAGCCATGACCCCATACGGCAATGTTCTCCGGAAGTGAATCCCACTTGAAGAGGTCTTCCATTTCTAAAATCCTGTCAGAAGGTACTCCGGATAATGGTACGGGTTTTGTTCCAGTAGCGATCAGGATATTCTCCGTCTCATATATCTTGTCATTTGCCTGTACATGATGCTCATCGAGGATTGTGGCTTCAGATTGAAGGTATTCCACACCATTCTTTTTCCAGAGGAATTCGATTCCCCGTACCAGTTTCTTCACAATTCCGTCTGCTCTATTCAATGATGTTTCCCAATTAAATGTCACAGAATTCGGGACAATGCCATCAATTCCAAAAGCCGCAGCTTCCCTTGTCTTTTTGAGCATCTTGGCACTTTCAAGCATCGCCTTTGTGGGAATGCATCCCCAATTTAGGCACATGCCACCAATGTATTGCTTATCGATGACCATGACTTCCATGCCAAGTTGTCCTGCCCGAATGGCGGCGACATATCCTGCTGGTCCGGCACCGATGATGATTAAATCGTATTTCATAACTTCTCCTTAATAAAGAAGCAGTGATCCAGGGTCATGAAGATAGTCCATGATCTGCTTCAAAAAGCGTCCAGCCTCAGCACCATCAACAATACGGTGATCACAGACAAGTGACAGCGCCATGACGTTGGCAATCACGATCTGGTGATCCTTGACGACTGGCTTCTCCTGAATTCTTCCCACCCCCAATATACCAACCTGTGGGTAGTTGATGACAGGAACGCCATACATCCCCCCAATCGTACCATAGTTCGTAATGGTGAAAGTTCCGTCCTTGAGGTCATCGAGAGTCAGTGCTCTTTCACTTGCCTTCTTTTCAAGCATGAGAAGTTCATTGGCTATTTCATATATGGATTTCTTATCTACATCCCGAACAACAGGAACAACCAGTCCTTCGGGTGTATCCATGGCAATTCCGATATTGTAGTAATGCTTCAGCAGCATGCGGTCATGTTCAAGGTCGAGCTCTGCATTGATGACAGGATGCTCCTTCAGGGCATCGACAACTGCCTTCATGATGAAAGGAAGATAGGTGAGTTTTGAACCTCTCCTGATAAATTCTTCCTTGTGATTGAGGCGCTCCCTGTACAGTTCTTCCACTTCAATTTCATCGATGACGGTCATATGAACTGCGTTCTGCTTCGATCGAGCCATATTCTTTGCAATCGTCTTACGGATCATGGAAAGAGGCTGAATTTCGATATTCGTGTGAATCTCCGGTTCCTTCTGCAAAGGTTGGGCAGGCTTGGACTTGCCTTCGAAATACTTGCGTATGTCTTCCTTCATGATCCTGCCGGCAGGACCTGTGCCTGTTACTTCGCGGATATCGATTCCGAGGTCTTTTGCCATGGCTCGTGCGACAGGAGTAGCCAAAATGGTACCAACGGCTTTCACAGGTACTTTCTCTTGAAGGTCAGTTGACTTCTGTATGAAGCCTTCCCCTGATGCGGGAAGATAAGCACCTTCACCAGCCACTTCAAGGGTTCCCACCACTCCAAAACTCTTTTCTTCGATCGGCACTTCCGTTTTCGCTTGAGGTATTTCACGGGCAATCTGCTTTGCTTCTTCGGGAGCTACACCTTCAATTTCTATCTCGACAAGGACATGACCAACATTGACGATATCTCCTACATTTCCATAACGTTCTGTAAGAACACCACTCTTGGGAGAGGGTATGTCTGTCACCACCTTGTCAGTCTCCATTTTAACCAGGGCTTCTCCTGATTTAACAGATTGACCCTTTTCCACATACCACTCGACAATCTTTCCTTCAGTGATGCCTTCACCGATATCAGGGAATTTAAACGCATATCTCATGATTCCCTCCTAAAACTTTACCAGTTTTTCGATTTCGTAGGCAATCCCCTCCGGTGTGATAAGATAGTAATGCTCACCCAGGGGAAGCGGAATGATGGTATCGAAACCTGATAATCTGACAGGTGGAGCTTCCAGGTGCAGAAATGCCTCTTCTGTTACAATTGTCACTAACTCGGCAGCAGGACCAAAGCGTGAAGGAGCTTCCGTAACGATCAATGCTCTGCCCGTTTTCTGTACTGATTCGCGAATGGTATCCCTGTCAATCGGGTAAATCGTGCGAAGGTCAACCAATTCAACAGATATCCCTTTGTCCTTCAGCATGACCATTGCCCTCTGCACTTCACGAACCATGGCACCATAGGCAATGACAGTGATCTGATCACCCTTGGAGAGGACATTTGCCTTACCTATGGGAATTGTGTATTTCTCTTCCGGAACCTCCTGCTTAATGGCTCTGTAGAGTCGCTTGGGTTCCATGAAGATGACTGGGTCTTCTGATTCAATAGCGCTGATGAGTAATCCCTTGGCATCATAAGGAGTGGACGGAATCACCACCTGCAAGCCCGGGCATTGCGCAAAGATGGCTTCAGGACTTTCCGAATGATGTTCGAGGGCATTGATACCACCACCATATGGGAAACGTATCACCATGGGAGCATGATATTTATTGCGCGAACGGTTCCTGATTCTCGAGATGTGTGAGATAATCTGGTTGAGAGCAGGATATGAAAATCCATCGAATTGCATCTCGACAATGGGTCTTAACCCCGCTATTGCCATACCCAGACCGCTTCCAGCAATGGCAGCTTCAGCGAGGGGAGAATCGAATACGCGTTCTTCACCGTACTTCTTTTGCAGGTTCTCGGTTACACGGAATACTCCGCCTTCCACTCCGACGTCTTCACCATAAACGATGACATTCGGATCATCTGCAAGTTTGATATCAAGGGCATTATTGATTGCCTGGACTAAGTTCATGACACTCATTTTGTCCCCCCGGTTGCCAAAATGAATTGCTCATAGGCTTTCTTCTGCCTTTTGAGTTCTTCCGGAACAACGCTGTACAAATGATTGAATACATCATCCAGAGGATATTCTGAGTAATTTTCAGCGATATCGAATTCTGCATCGACCTGTTTCCTGTAAGTTTGCACCAATTCCTCTTCCGCTTTCTCAGAGATCAGTTTCTTTTCCTGCAGATAAAGTCTCAAACGCAGTAGAGGGTCTCTTTCCAGCCACAGTTTTTCCTCTTCATCGGTACGGTAGCGTGTCGGATCATCCGACGTAGTATGAGCACCCTGTCTGTATGTGACCGCTTCAATCAGCAGGGGACCTTTCCCTTTTTCCGTATATTCCCTTGCTTCAGTGATGACATCCAGCATGGCAAGGTAGTCATTACCATCCACTTGTATGCCGGGAATACCATAGGCAATTGCCTTGCTGGCAAGATTGACTGAATTCGTCTGTTTTTTGATGGGCATGGAGATGGCGAATTGGTTGTTCTGTATGATGCAGATTAACGGGGCTTTCCATACTGAAGCGAAGTTCATTGCTTCGTGAAAATCACCTTCAGAAGTCCCGCCATCACCTACAAAAGCAAATACAACTGATTTTTCTTTCCTGAATTTCATTGCATAGGCAATTCCTGCAGCATATTGTAATTGGGAAGCGATTGGAACTGCTGAAGGAAGCATACGGTTCGCTTTCTCATATCGGGAACCTCTTTCATCACCACGGAAATACATGAATATTTCGTGGAGTTCAGCACCTTTGGAGAGCCAGGCTCCCATTTCACGAAATGCCGGAACAAGCCAGTCTTCTTCTTTCATGACTTTCCCTGCTGCTGCTGCGATGGCTTCCTGCCCAAGGTTCGGCGGATAGGTATACATTCTTCCCTGTCGTTGGTAGCCAACAGCCATCAGGTCTGCAGTTCGATTGAACAGCATGGTTTTATATGCGGCTAATATATCTTCATCATTTATCTTGATCATATTCGGTGATCCAATGATCTTTCCAGTCTTGTCCATGATCTGGATCATCGCATTCTTTTGGGGATCATATGATTCAATCATTTTCTCCTCCTTGAATCACACTATATGTTTTTATATTCATTAAATTAATCACTAATACTATTACATACTGAAAAGATAATCTGAATTTCAATAAGGCAAAAATCACTTGACCATTTCGTTCAAGAATGAAGTAAATACGGCATATTTACTAGATGCTTGGGAGGCATAATGAAGTGGATCGTTCTGATATTACTATTTACTTGTACTTTTCCATTATTTGGTTACATCGAAAGAGATTGTTTATTTCTCTTACTTGATCCATCGTGTACGAATCAGGCAATTGGCGATAATGGAATAGGCGTAGTGAATCCGTGGAATGACACACCCTCAGCAGCATATATGAATCCCGCAATTGCAGCTTTCCATAAGGGTGTTTCGATTGAGTTTTCGAATTCACCGTGGTATAAGGATTTCTTTGATAATATAAATTACCGTACTGGGATAATCGATTTCAGATTCAAGGGAATCACTTTTGTAATTCCATCATTTGATATGCATAAGAGGTTCGGTAACGATTTTGATTATGGAACACAATTTATCACCAATGAATCTGGTGAGTATTTTGGGACATTTAATTCATATGAAAATGCCATCATTACTGGTTTCGCATATAATCCATTTGAAATTATGAGAAATAGCGGAAATTCATCACCAATTATCAGCCATTTTGATTTGGCTTTAGGACTGAACCAAATATTTATTAATTCACATATTGCACCACCTGTAAATGGTTTAAGTTCTTCTGCCGGGCAT
>DAONDQ010000119.1:0-8681 GCA_035402645.1 Candidatus Cloacimonadota bacterium
TTCCATGAACACAGTGAAGCAAGTACAGACTGGGCTACATTCCTTGGTTCCATGATCTACATGGGCAATCTCGCTGTGACCCAGGAAGCTTCTTCCCTGACGACCTATTACTGGGAAGTCTATTCCATTATGGGCGACCCTTCTCTGTCCCCCTATATGGGAGTGCCTACCACCAATGCGGTATAAGCACCTTCATCCATCAATATAGGTCAGACGAGTGTCACGATTTCAGCGGCAGTGAACTCCTATGTGTGCTTATCCATGGGAGGAACGATATACGGTGTGGGAACTGTTGGCTCTACCGGTTCTCTTACAATGACCATCACTCCCTTCACATCAGCCGGAACTGCTGATTTGGTTGTAACGGGTCAGAATAAAGTATCATATATAGGTACTGTAACTATTGCTCTTTCCTACGCTCCTCCGCAGAACCTGACCTTTGTAGCCCAAAATTCCAAGGTTGTATTAAATTGGAGTGCCCCTGTTTCCGGGACTCCGGCTTATTATAAGGTCTATCGCAATGGCACTCTGCTGGCATCCAATATCACAGGATTAACCTATACGAATACCGGTCTCACAAATGGTACACCTTACTCATATTATGTGACTGCCTATTATACATCACCAAGTGCCACGGAATCTGATGCAAGCAATACGGTCAGTGCCACTCCGATCGCCGCTCCTCCTACTTCACTTACTGCAACTGCAGGGAGTTTACAAGTATCTTTGAACTGGACTGCACCGACAACGGAAACCCCTGATGGCTACCTGGTATATCGAAATGGATCTTCCATCACACCGACTGCTATTACAGGCACGACTTACCTGGATACAGGTGTCATCAACGATTTGACATATTCATATTATGTGGTTGCTGTATATAATACACCTTATGCAGTTTCAGCAGCCAGCAATACGGCAAGTGCAACTCCCAATAGCAACATCACGGTGTATGTGGGTACTGAAACGACAGCGAATCGTTATCCGATTGCATCATACATGGGTTACGAAAGAAGTGCAAGCCTGTATCTATATTCAGAAATCGGAACATATGGAACGGTAAGGAATGTTTCCTGGAAACCGACTGTCACCACTTCCACCAACGTTCCTGTGAAAGTTTACCTGCGAATCTTCCCCTCCAGTGCGACAACGCTGACATCCACAAAATGGGCTACCATTCTGACGGATGCCACACTCGTCTATAACGGTACGTTATCGGGAACGACTGCAAACGAATGGAAAATGATCGATATTACGGATTACTCTTACCTGAGCGGAAACCTGCTTGTTCTTGTGGAATCCAATTATGGTTCGACAGGTGATGGCGGTGCGACAACCGGTGCTGGATATACATATTCGGTCACTACCGGTAACAATAGATCGCAAACCTGGGGAAAGAACAGCACCGAACCACTGACGAACGGCACACTGACGACTTCTCGTCCGAATATCAGGCTCATGATGAACACCGACCCTGTATTTGTGATTAATCAAAGTAGCTTGGATTTCGGTTCAGTTGCCTTGGGACAGACATCAACAAGGCAGTTTACCCTTTCGAATACAGGTATACAGACGTTGACGGGTAATATCACCACTCCTGCGGGTTATATTGTTGCACCGGCAGCAAAAAATACATTGTCGTACAGCATTCCTTCAGGTTCCAATGTTACTTATACGGTAACATTCAGCCCAACAGAAGTTCAAACTTATAGTGGAAATATTATGATTACCAGTAATGACCCGGCACATAGCTCCACGAATGTTGCAGTCACAGGTTCAGGATATACATATCCCCAGATAACCGTCAATAAGAGCAGTTTGAGCACTTCATTGATTCCGAATGCAACGGGCAGTGATAACATCCAGGTTGGGAATCTCGGAAGTACTTCTCTCACATACAGCGTGAATATCTCCTATGGCTCCCGTGACCTTTCATGGCTGAGCGTTTCCCCAACATCCGGTACCATAACCGGCTCCGGTTCGACACAGTTGAATGTTGGTTACAATACTGCCGGTTTAGCTGCCGGTAACTACACTGCAAGCATCGTGATCTCTTCCAATGATCCGGTGAATCCGACAAAGACGGTAACGGTTGCCTTGGAAGTGCTGTCAGTGAATCATACTCCAACCATCGATCTTCCGGTGAGTTTCAGTTTCGATAAGAATGGCACTTTACCTGAAGACTTTTCATCCTATGTAAACGACGCAGATGCAGACCAATTGAATCTCACAGCAATTGGATATTCCCATATCCATGTTGCGATCACCGGTTTGAATGTGACGTTTACCGCCGATGAGAATTGGGTGGGTACAGAGAATATCACATTCAGTGTGGATGATGGATACCGCGTTTCAGCCTCCGATCAGGTGGCTGTCACAGTAAATCCTCTCAATGTGCCTGCCTGGTCACCTGTCGTATATCCCAACCAGCATGCTGTCATCTATGCAACGGTAACGATTGATGATGTGACTGCAGAACCGGGTGACATCATTGCAGCATTCGTTCAAAACGAATGTCGCGGAACGGCAGTGCTGCAAAACAACAAATCGGCAACGGCTACCCTAACGGTCAATGTTGCCCAGGATGGGGAAGAGCTTCATTTCAAGCTGTATGATGTCTCATCCGATGAAGTGTTTGAAGCTGAAAATACAGTGACTGTCAATATAGGCGAAACACTGGGAACTCCTGAAGCGGAAATTCCGGTCGATATCATCACGACAGTGGGTATTCCAAGCCAAATGGCATTGCAGAAGCAGGATATGAATATGACTGTCAACTGGGCTGTTGTTCCCAATGCAAATACGTATCATGTGTATCGTTCAGAAAGCCTGAGTGGTTCATATTCTAAGATCGCCGATGTCCATACCAATTCATATGTAGATTCAACCGCATCAGGCAGAGTATATTTTTATTATGTCACTGCTGAACGTGTAAATAATAAATAATTGTGTTCCCATAAACTGAAGAAAGGGCGGATATTCCGCCCTTTCTTTTTATAAACTTACTTAAGCAATTACAATGGCAAACCTATCTTATCGCTGTCCCATTCCAATCCCGAGAGATTGGAATAGGATTGGTATGAGATGGGAAAGGGATTGGTATGGGATTGGAAATCAAAAGAGCGTAAAATGAAACTTGAATAACGATTTGCATGAGAGATAACATGTTAATAATAGGAAAGATACATTTTATCTACAGGATTATTGGGAAAAGAATAATAAAAAAGTTGACAGCCATAATATAATTTTTAAAAAAATACACCAAACAAGGGGTTCTGCAGAGCGTAGATTCGTATCGTATCGTTCGAGACAGGTAAAATTTACAACTCATTATATACAAGTGCTATAAGTGTATCGTAAAGAAGGAGAAACCTATGAAAAAATGGATGCTATTTCTTTCCCTTTTTATGTTGGTTACTGCCATGCTAAACGCAACAAACGTCATTCCTGTGGGGAGCAGGCATGATATAAGGCTCGTGACAAGCAGTACAACAGGTTTAACACTTCATTATGATGTCGATAAGATTGAAAGTTACGACGTCATGACCAAAGGTGGAACTTTTTCTTCCCTGGCAATTCCGGGTTATACTTCCACAACTGAAGTTGGAAATCCTGCGTTGCCTTTATGCAGAAAACTGATCCAAGTACCGCTCAACGCCACGGTTGATGCGCAAGTGATCAGCAGCACATCTCATGAATACAGCCTTCTGACAGCCGGTGTAACGCATCAGATCATGCCGGCGCAGGAATCTGTTTCAAAGAGCGCTGATCCATCCAAGTTACCATTCATTTTTAACTCAGCCGCATACATGAGAAATGAATATACCAACTCGCCTCTTGTACATGTCGAGGAAATCGGTATTATGCGTGGTGTCAGGGTATTTGCGGTGGATTATGTGCCGGTTCAATACGATCCATCCTCGAAAATGATCAAGGTATGGAACAATGTTGACGTGAAGGTGACATTCCATGGCGGAGACCTGTATGCCACAGAACAAATGCGAATGAAGACCTATTCTCCGGCATTTGAAAGTGTTTATCAGAAATCACTGATGAACTTCCCTGAATTTGCGGAAATGAATGATAGAGCCACCAATCTTCGTTATCCATTGGGATATCTCATTATTACAGATCCTGCCTTTTCTACAACGATGGCGAGCTTTGTCACCTGGAAAAAACAACAGGGATACAACGTGACCATGGTCACCACAGCTACAACAGGTACAACGACGTCTTCAATTAAAGCTTATATACAGAGTATTTGGGATAATGCAACGGCTCTGAATCCAGCCCCAAGTTTCTTGCTTCTTGTTGGTGACACGCCTCAAATTCCTGCTTATACAGGACAATCTTCATCAGGGCATGTTACCGATTTGGATTATGTGAAACTGAATGGAACTGATTATGTTCCGGAGATGTATTATGGTCGTTTTTCAGTTACAACAGCAGCAGAATGTCAGAATATTATTGATAAGACCCTAATGTTTGAAAAAACAACCATGCCCAGCACAGCCTATCTTGGTAATGTGGATATGATCGCTGGTCAGGATCCTACATACGGTCCTACACATGGCGATGGTCAGATTAATTATGGAACAACGAATTACTTCAATGCAACGCACGGAATCACTTCCAGCACTTATCTATATGCCGTATCCGGTTCTGCTTCTGCCCAAATAATTGCTGATTGCAGTGCTGGCAGGGGATACATGAACTATACGGCGCATGGAAGTGAAACAGGCTGGTATAGCCCTGCTTTCAGTAATTCAGATGTAGATAATTTAACAAATGCCAATAAATATCCAGTCATGGTGGGTAACTGCTGTCTCACAAATCATTTTGACACAGCTCTCTGTTTTGGTGAAAAGCTGATCCGCGCAGCCAATAAAGGTGCGGTTGCTTATATTGGCGGTACAAACAGCACCTATTGGGATGAAGACTACTGGTGGGGAGTCGGTGCAAAGCTTACATCTTCCGGTATTTCATCTGCCGGTGGTACTGCTCCTGCATGGGTAGCAAATAAAATTGGTGCTTATGATGCCGTATTCCATCAACACAGTGAAGCTACTGCTGATTGGGCTACATCTACCGGTGCCATGATCTATATGGGTAACCTCGCAGTAACCCAGGCTGCAAGTTCACGTATTTTCTATTATTGGGAAATTTATTCTGTCATGGGTGATCCTTCCCTTTCTCCCTATATGGGGGTTCCAGCAACAAACAGCGTAACAGCAGCTTCAACCATTACTCTTGGAGCGACGACTTATTCCGTCACTGCAGCTCCATACTCACTTGTCTGTCTCTCCATGGGTGGAACCATTTACGGTGTGGGAACAACAGATGCTTCAGGTGCACTGACAATGACGATCACACCTTTCTCCACTCCTGGATCTGCTGATCTTGTCGTGACATGCCAGAACAAAGTTTCCTATATTGGCACGGTCACGGTTATTGCTGCTTCGGGTCCATACATGACAGTTGACAGCAATACATATTCAGATTCCAATAACAATACACCTGAATACAATGAGACCGGTCGTTTTACCCCCACCTTCAAGAATGTGGGAACAACGACTGCCACCAACACTGTGGCAACATTGAGCACTTCCGCAAGTGGGATCACGATCACCGATAACACGGAAACTATCGCTTCTCTTGCTGCAGGTGCTTCTTCAACAATCACGAATGCATATACATTTACAACTGCCAATAACATGGTTGACCAAACTGTCGTACCATTCCATATTGCAATGGTTGGCAGCAGTACTTGGACATATGATTTCAATAAAACCATTAATGCACCAGCTCTTGCTTTCGGCAGCTATACGATTACTGATACAGGCGGAAACGGGAATGGTCAGCTTGATCCGGGTGAAACCGTGACAATCACAGTTCCCGTGAATAACGCCGGACACGCTGCATCCCTGGCAGGAAGTGCAACTCTGACTTCCCCGACAACAGGTATCACTGTTACTGGTGGAACGTCGAGCTTCTCAGCCATCTCAGCAAGCGGTTCAGCAACTGCGACTTTCACGCTCACAGTGGGAAGCTCAGTGGCAGTTGGAACGGTTGTTACACTTAATTTTGCAGCAACCGCCGGTGCATATACTGCATCGAATTCAGCTGTTGCAACCGTGGGAATTGCACAGGAAACCTTTGAAACAGGTAACCTGAATTCCTATGCCTGGACAACTGCCGGAGCGACGCCCTACTGGTCAGTTGTCAATACCGGTGCTTATGCAGGTACCTACTGTGCCAAGTCAGGTGCGATTACAAGCAGCCAGTCGACTGACCTGAAGGTCTCCATGGTGATCACCACAGCTGGGACGATCACATATTGCCGCAAGGTATCCTCTGAATCCGGATATGACTACATGAAATTCTACATCGATGATGTACAGCAGGAACAGCAATCCGGTGAAGTGGCTTGGGCACAGGCAAACTTTGCCGTGACAGCTGGAACGCATACATTCAAATGGACATATGTCAAGGATGGTTCCGTAAACAGCGGTAGCGATTGTGCCTGGATTGACAACATCATCTTCCCACCAACATCGGGTAGCGTTGTATCATTCGATCCGCCACAGAACCTTACGGCAGTCGCAAAGAACGGTGCCGTGACATTAACTTGGACTGCTCCGGCATCAGGGACTCCTGCAAGTTATAAGGTTTATCGTGGTGGTGTGGCAGTTGCTTCAAGTATCACAGGACTTACCTACACCAATACAGGCTTAACGAACGGAACCAGCTACAGTTTCTATGTTACAGCCGTCTATACATCACCTTCAGTGGGCGAGTCACCAGGTACAAGCACAGTCAATGCGACTCCAATTGCAGCACCGCCTACTTCATTGATGGGAACAGGTGGAAACAACTTTGTTAATTTGAATTGGACTGCACCAACAAATGAAACCCCCAGTGGTTATAAGGTTTACCGAAATAGTACTTTGCTCACTGTCACACCTGTTACGGGGACAACCTATACCGATAATACTGTCACTAATGGTACTTCATATGCTTACTATGTTACATCTGTATTCACCACACCCGCTGCAGAATCTGCAGCAAGTAATACAGTGAATGTGACGCCAAGCACAGTATCTCTGGTAACGATTGGAACTGATACAACAACTCAAGCTCAACCTCTTAATCGTTATTACAATTATTCGGCATATGAATCGATTTACTTGCAAAGTGAAATCGGTGTCGCCGGTATGATCACTTCCATGGGATTCTATAAAACAAGCGGTACGGATGTAAACCCAATAACAAATGTATCCATTTATATGCAGCATACAACCGCAACAACACTTGCAGCAGGTACCTATTCAACAACCGGATATACCCTTGTTTATACTGGCAGTTATCCTAACACAGCCACAAGTGGTTGGATGGATGTCACACTTACAACTCCTTTTACCTACAATAATACAAACAATCTGCAAGTTCTTGTAGTCAAAGGGAATCAGTCTTATATTAGTTCACCAGCTTATCCTTTATGGAACTATACTACAACATCGACAATCTATCGGGCTCGCTATAACCAAAGCGATTCATCAGCACCAACAAGTTTGACAGAATCATATAATCGTTCAAACATCAAGCTGTCAATTGCACCGCCTGCTGTTAATCCGACATTCAATGTAAATCCGACCACCGTGCCTTTCGGTTCCGTACAAATCAACACAACGACAAGTGCTACAACCTTGACGGTAACGAATACCGGCAGCGGTTCTCTCACAATCAGTTCAACAGTAAAAACAGGAACTGATGCTGCCCAGTTTACATTAACGGATTCCAATACATATCCGAAAGTGCTGACTTCAGGTCAAAGCATGACCGTCACTGTGGCCTTTGCCCCCAATGTGGTCGGTACAAAATCAGCCAGTATTCGCTTCACGGATACTCTGACCAAGTCCACGCATGATGTGACCCTTACCGGTACATGTTATGATCCGACGATCACGACCTTCCCGTTCAGCGAGAGCTTCGACAGTGCAACCTTCCCTCCATTGGGATGGACGAATCAGCGTATTGTCGGAACCTCTACCCCCGGTACCTGGGATTACCAGACAGCCGGGACAAACCCGACCTGTACACCTCACACAGGAGCAGGTATAGCCAGGTATAATGCATATTCGATTACGGCGAATACACACGCTGTGGTTTCCACACCTTCGATGAATATTCCTGGTAATAACTATCGCGTATCCTTCTGGGTATATCGTGATGCAAGTTCAAGTTACAATACAGTCAAATACAGTGATGAAGGTATCAGTGCCTGGTACGGTACTTCACCCACAGATACGACCTTATGCACATATCTGGGCTTTGTGCCGAGAGATATTGCATTTGCCCCGACAGTGACAACTGCCGGATGGTATCAGTATAGCTATTTATTTGGAACTGGTTCTCAAGGAAACGGTAAGTATGTGATTTTCAAGGGTAAGAGCCAGTTTGGCGACAATATCTTCATGGATGATGTAGTCATCGATGCTGCGTCAACTACTCCGGTATTCAATCTTAGCCCTGCAAACCTCGATTTTGGAACAGTGACAACAGGTTCAACAGCAACAAAGACCTTCACGATTTCCAATACAGGCGGGCAGAATTTAAGTGGTACAATCACGACCCCAACAGGTTATACAGTTGCTCTCACCTCCCGTGCCATGAAGAATATT
>DAONDQ010000120.1:0-8408 GCA_035402645.1 Candidatus Cloacimonadota bacterium
AGTTCCCAGGCGAATGAGACTCTCAGTGGTGCTTGTGCCCGCATATGATCCTGTTCCGCATGTGATGATCACTGCATGTGGTATCTTGATTCCATTTACGATCGAAGACGAAGGTGACCATCCGCTCATTCCCAAATATCCGCGGTAATTCCAAAAACCTACACCTTGATTCAAGCCAGCATTGATTTGGTTTGGAAAACTACCTGAATATATTTCAGTATATGTATAATTTGGATTATGAGTGAGAGATACTTCTTTGATGAATTTATTGGTATAGACTGTTGAAATGCCTGAGGAAGACGTGTCACCGGCTAAGAGCACCCTGTTAAGCCAGGTTGCCTGTTGAGTTGGAATTACTTTCTCATAAGTAAATCCCTTGGCTACGAGATTCAAGAAGTCATTTGTACTTTCAATGGAGATTCTGCCAATAAATACATCTCCCAATAGATCATTTCCTGCAAGATGGGTATAAGGGTAGTCAGTTTCACCATTGTAGTAGTCCCATGAATAACTCCAATTAGGAATTGCAAAATTACCACTGGTATCTCCAATGAGAATAACATAATCCGGTCTTCTCTGTGGATCATTATAAGCATTCTGGATGTATGTTTTAATCGAAGTTGTTGTGCTGCCTGTTTCTGTTGCTGTAGCTGTGGTGACATTATAACCTTTTTGCTTTTTCCACAACACAAGATCATTGAATTTATTCAAGAAAGTTTGATCTGTCGAATTAGGTCTGATCATCAGTATACGTTCTGGGGAATAGGGTAGAGAAACGTCCCGGAATTGATCGTAGTTAGATATCAACGAACGATATAACGGTTCAAAACTCCTGGAATAGTTGGTTGGAGGTTCCATTTCATTCATTCCAGGCTCGTTTCGGATATTCAAACGCACGATGATCTTTTGGTTAACTGTGATCTTCTTATCTGAAGATGAATAAGTGAATGGCTGAATTGTCAGATCGATCACCCTGAAATCTCTTATGATTTGCGGATCACTGGTCTGCAATGTCCTTTCGGGATATGAATAACGTCCGGAATAGAATTCATTATTCATGGAAAATGACTTTGGTGCTTCTCCATTTTCCAATTTGGATTGGACAGGATATGGAACAATATTCAGGATATCTCGATGTTCCGATGAGATAATTTCAGTATCAATTTGTCCATGATACGGCACTGCAATCATCGTAGAAAAGATGGGTAATTCAGGATAACCCGTCTTAATGGAATAATCGCAATGATCAGTAGCGATTTTTTGGAATTGAATTCCATTCTCAGCAGTATTTTCAACATGAAAGTCAGGAAGATTGAATTCAACATCAATGTGCGTATTCGTTACATTGATAACCTTAAATGAATTCACATGCAAATCACCTGCTAATGCGAAAATAAATGAAAAAGAGAATAGGAGGATTACAGTAAGTAATGATTTCATATGGAACCCCTTCACTTTGAATTTCACTCATTGAATTATATTGCAATTTGAAATCCAAATATTAACGAAAGAAAATTAAAAATTATTAGATAGAAGAAGAAAGTATTGTAAATCGTTCACATAAAAAAAGGAAATCCCAGTAACACTGGGATTTCCATGGGGTTTATCGAGAGGGTAGGGGTATTACTTGAGTAATATTGCTTTTTTCACTTCTGTATAACCAGGTGTAACAATTCGATAGAAATAAACACCTGATGCTACATTCTGATTCGTATCATTCCTTCCATTCCAAACGAGAGTATGCAGTCCGGCTTCAAATTTCCCATCAGCGAGAATTTTCACCAGTTGACCACGGATGTTGTATATTTTTAAACACACGTCTGTCTTATTTGCAAGCGAGAAGGATATATGAGTCTCGGGATTAAACGGATTCGGGTAATTGTTATGTAACTTCGTGACATTCATTGATGGAGCAGGATCATCAACACCGACAACTCCGGTTTCAAAAGAAAGAACGTTACTCGGTGCACCATCACCTTGTGAATAATGGGCCACAACATAGTATTGGTAATTTCCTTCGATCACTAACGAATCAGTATAGGTTGTATCCTGCACTTGTGCAATAGAATGGAAAACGTCAGTATTTGTTTGCTTATAGATTGCATAGTATTGAATCTGATTGCTTGTTGCAGGCAAATTCCAATGCAGACATACAACGTTTGTATTGGAGATATTACCTATGATTGTTGTTGCTGGCAGGTAATTCAATACAAAGTTAACAATGGATGATGTATTCTGAGCACTCAGTGTTACGTTTTGTGAAGGCGTTAGCTGGCAATAAGGCATCGATATGGAAACAGGATAAGTCCCATTTTGAATATATAATGCATAATGCCCATCTGCATCTGGATGTACATTAAAGTTCCCTGCACTTACGACCGCATTTTCTACATTAAGTTCCGGTGGACACTGTATGCTCCCGGTAACAATGCCTGTATTGGTGACATAACCTGTGATCTGCACATCATCAATAAACCATCCGACATTTTCAACTGATACGTCTGAACCCATCGTCCACTTGATAAGAATCTGATTGCCAGCGTAAGAAGTCAGGGGGACATTGACTTGTGTCCAATTGGATAATGTACCCGTGAATCCTGGTTCACTAAGGGAAGATACAGAGTTTGTTGTATAACCACCGGTTGGTGTAACAACTGTAAAAGTTTGACCATTATTACTAGAAACTTTGATATTACCGCCATCGTAACCCTGTTCGTAACCATAATGATGCCAGAATGATAGAACAGCATTTGAACCTATCGTCACAGGGGTTGATGTCAGTTCGAAGTGCGCATTGTCCGGGTAGTTTCCACTGAGAGATGTAGCCCAGACATGAGTTCCTGAATGAGCATTTGCAGGTGAAGGAACACCCCATGTCCAGCCGTTGGAGGAAACGAATCCACCGTTATTGGCTTCGAAATCAAGTGATAATCCGGATGTACTTACTCCTATCATAAAAGTACCTGTTACAGTTGCTGAATTGGCGGAAGTAATCGTATAGACAAGTGGCACATATGTATTCACTGTAAGATTGTTCGGGAAATATACATCGAAGGTCTTTTGCATGGTCTTCTGTGTAGGGATGACAAAGTCATTCAGCGTAGAATCCGCAATTGCCACTTCGATGTTGCTGCAGCTCAGGGAAACATGAACATCATTTGCATCCACGAGGCTTGGGTTATTGATGTTTAAAATCAATTTTACATTTTCACCCGGGTCGGCAAGACCATTTGAATTACCACCATTATACATATCATTGATATATGTATCCAGGTAAGTCAACTGTGGACTTGTTACACGTATGGATGCATAACGAACCCAGCTATATCCATTTGCTGAAATGTTGACTGTCAATGTTATCATATGATCATTCGGACAGTTGGATGCTACCTGGAAAGTAAAGTAGTTGTTATTGATACCTGTTGATTCACCTGCTATTGTATTATAGGATGAATTCGGGTTAATGATGGTTACATACTGATCGGATGACGATATGGTGGCTGTAACACCAGTAGCAGCAGTTTCGCCCATATTGGATAGGCGCAATCCCATATTGATTGTTTCTCCCGGTTCCACGATATGATTATTGTTTGCATCGTGAATCACGGTTTCATTTAGTAATAAATGAGGCTGTTGCTGGAAAATAGGTGGACCGGTGATGATCAGGGCTGTCTGATTGGTAAGCGGACGCGCAGCGGATGGGTATTGATTATTAAATGTGTATTCAAGACCCCTGGTACCGGTTTGATCCTTGATACCAACTGAACAGTAATCACCATGAGTCCCCGAATAACCTGATGAGCCAACGTCTACATTGTTAAAGACCTTGTATTGTATTTTAACCAATCCATCACCGAGTGATGTCGGGTAATAGGATTGATCATAAAGGATAATCTGGAATGTTTCCTCTGATGATTCATTATATCCATTAATGGCATGATACCACTCGACAACATAATAATGTTGAGAAGCATCATAATACTTATATACTCCACCGCCGGAAGTGATCATTAAATCATCCCAAAAACCGGCGATCATTGGATTGGGTCCCAATGCTCCGGGAAGCCTATAGTTACGGAACTCACCATCTTCAGATGATCCCATGGCTATGAAACCATTGGAACAAACAGTAATATGATTATATAATTGACTGTAGAAACTGAAAGCAAAGGGAAGATCAATACCAACCATGGATATTGCACCCGTCACATCACCTTCAGTACCACTTGATCCTGAATCGTTGAATGGAATTAAAGTACCCGTGCCACCCTCGGTTGGCGAAATACCAACCCAATTATATTGAGGACAATCGGGGTAAGAAGTATCACCTGTATCATATATGAAATATCCATAATCATCCGGGCCAAGCGGATCGTGGATTGTGACCTGCCCTACAGGTATGTTGAAGTTAACGATTTGTTCAAATCCATTCGAATTCGTAAGCACCATTTCGAAGGGAATGAGCATACCGGGAATCAGTTGTAACCTGCCTGTAATGTTAAACGGATTTGTACTGCAAGTCACATTGCCATTCGCGGTGAAATCCCCAAAGGTTGCCAAAGAATCATTAACGGCAACTAAAGTGCTCAGACAATGTAACACTGCATTGATCCCGTTAACTGGAGTAACACTATTGTCTTTCAGCGTGATGATTAGGTTTGCGGTTTCACCAGGATCCAATATGGAATTAACCTCATCTGCAACATCGATACTCTGTGTTTGCAAATTTGCATTTCTTACATTGAGTAAAAATGAAGCTGAGTATGTATGAGATTGTTGATCCTGCAGAACGAGTGTAAAACGCACCTTGTGTTGATCCGGAATAGCCGTGGAAATATGGATGAGGAATGGTGACTGGCTCGGGTTGGATGATCCAGCCTGAATCGTACCATAACCAGACGATGTTGATTGGAGGGTTACATAGGAATCATCAGATGACAAAACACCGGTAACGGCTGGATTGAAATCGTCCATCGTATTTTTGATTTGAACATTCAATGCAATCGTTTCACCTGCTTCTGCCACACTATTCCCGTTACCTATAGTTGAACCCGAGTTTGCATCATTCACGGTCGCAGCTTCATATACAAGAGACCCGGTTCCATCGATGCTGATTGTACTGATAGTCGGGGCAAAATTATCTTTTGAAACTGTAAGCGTCATACTTCCTGAAAGACTCGTTGGAAGTTCAAAAGAACATTTCCCCATTTCATCCGTATAGGCAATCATATTGAAGTCAGTACCTTGATAAAGCGTTACACATGCGTTTTGTATTGGGAATCCATTAATTCCGTTTACTGTCACATCGTATAAATTGGTACCTTGAGGTATGGTTGAAAGACTCGTGACATTGAATGTATCCGGTATCTTTGTATATACTTCTACGGTCGGATCACCCATCAGGTTGCGCCAGTGCGCAAATGTATTGCTTAGATTGGCATTGGAAACACCATATATTTTGTTCAGATATAATTTACCATTGAGAACTGCTTCACCCATGGTGTGCATGTCATAGGTGAAGATCCCGTCAAAAATTCCACCGGCAAGGCAGTTGTTAAGCATCGTATGAGTATGAGATGTACACATACCGGTTGCCGTGATCGCTCCCTTTGGTGAAGTGGAAGTACCGAGACGAATAAAATCTTCTGTCGTCCCGGAACTTGCGAAATTACCTGTTCCGCATGTGATGATGACTGCATGGGTCAATTTCGCGCCATTGACAAGCCCGGCGGATGTTGGAGACCAACCGCTCAATCCGATCCAGCCACGATAGTTGAAGAACGCAGAACCCTGATTAATTCCGGCAGTCATCTGACTTGGGAAACTACCGCTATACACTTCAGAATATGTATAACTTGGGTTGTGATAGGTCGAAATTTCCTTGATGAATTTGTTTGTATAAACTGTAGAGATTCCTGACTGAGCAGTATCACCGACGAGAAGCATATGATTATACCAATCGGTGGAAGTTAGAGTAGGGGTTTTTTCGTAGGTGAAAACCTTTCCTACAATTGTCTGGAAATCTGACACATTCGATATTGAAATTCTTCCGATGAAAGCATCACCAAGATAATCGTTTGCACCGCCTGCCAGATGAGTGTATGGATAATCTCCTTCGCCACCATAACCGGAGAATGACTCATTCCAGGTTGGAATACCAAATGTTCCACTCACATCTCCGATGAGAATAATGAAATCGGGCTTATTATGCCATGTGTTATAAGCGGTTTGTATGTAAGCCTTAATAGATGTGTTTGATGTTCCGGTTAATGTTGTATTTGCCAATTTAACATCAAAACCCTTCTGTTTTTTCCAGGCTACAAAACTATCGAGAGTCGAATTGAAATTCGTGTCCGTTGTCGTTGGATATATGATGAGAACCGTTCTTGGCTGCATCGGTATGGTTGGATCACGGAAGTCATTAAAATTCAGGATGGTTGATTCATAGATATTCTGAAAACTCTGTGAATATTGTATGGGAGGGGCAATTTCATTGATTCCTGTGTCTGAAATATAATGAATGCGCAACTGAATGGACTGATTTACTTGAATTGAATTCTGTTGAGCATTATAAACAAATGGATTTACATTCAGTGGAATCACGCGGAAATCTCTGATCACCTGCGGGTCACCCGTCTCGATCAACTTGGAAGGGTATAAAGCACCGTTTGTATAGTATTCAGTGTTTTTCAAGAAGGATTTTGGTGACTGCTCACTATCAAGTTGATACTGACAGGGATATGGTGTCTGATTTTGTAATATACTGCTTGAAGAGTGGAGAACTTCAACCGTTACACTACCATGATAGGGAATGGCCAACATTGTTGAGAACTTTGGAAATTCGGGCATACCGGGATCAATTGTTGTGATACCGGATTCGGATGTAAAATGCTGGTAAGTTGCATTCCCGATTACTTCATTTGTGACTGTATAGTGTGGAAGAGTAAACTCAACATCGACATAATCAGGATGCTGAGAAAGTACTTTGAAGGATTGAATGGTAGTTGTCTGTGAATTTGTGTTGATTGCTACGGTTAGAGTTACAATCAGTGATAAGATTACGAAAAGCAGATATTTTTTCATTGATTTTCCTCGTTTTATGGTAATTGGTATATGAGAATTCCTTGATCACGTCCCGCCACAATTGCCTGATTGTCGCTGATAAATACATCATTTACATATCCGCATGAAGTGTTGTTCTCAAGGAGTTTTATCTTTAAGGGATTGGTTATGTCGAATAAATACACACCGCCACCACCGGAACCGACAAGTGCATAATGAGCATTCACTGAAATAGAGTACGCATATCCCGATGTATCATAGGAGTAAACAAGAGAAGGATGCACCACGTCTGAAATCTTGACAACCTGCAATCCAGCCTGCCGGCAAACGATGTAGGCATAATCTCCCTGGACTCTGATCTTGTTTGCTTCACCGGGCAGGTCTAGTTCGCTGATTACAGCACCGGATGCCCGATCAACGATGATCAGTCCACGTTGCTTTGCCGCAAGGAAGATATATTGGTCGGTGAGATCAAATCCGCCGAGGAAGGTGGGAAGGATCAATTGCTGAGTGAATCCATACCATGTGTCAAATTCTCTTAAATAACCACCAAGTTTGAATTCAAAACCGGTCACGAAAGCACCCAATATGGAGAATTGGTTGTTTGTATCATTTGTAGGAAAGAAATTCATATCAACGATACTATTTGTTCCACCGGTGATACTGCTATTAATAATAAGAGTATCCGGATGACTTGTATCAATGATCTGAATCTCATCCGCTTGATTTGTTTCATTAATGAACAATTTATGTTCACTTTCAACAGCAGAAATATTCTTGATTTTAAACAGGTTTCGAACAGTTCCTTCAAGACCTACTACCTGTGTATACCATTTTACATAGAGACTGTCTCTATCAACAATAGCAACACCAGCTAAATCTTCAGCGACATAGATCTTCGAAGATGAAACATCGATATCAAGTGGATTCCCTACTGTCGGGACGGTTTTAACCAGTTCCATGACAGAAGAATCGTATGGGCTACTCGCTTTAGCACACCCCATGAGCGCTAAAAGAATAATACCCGTTATTAGAAGCCAAAAGCGCATTCCAACCTCCCAATAATTACTATATAATGAATCAATGCAATTATCATTCCGATGTAATCGAAATATCAATCTATATTCATGGCAAGATGAAATGGGAAAAACCCAAGATCATGCGATTTCCAAAATATCTATATCGATAACTCGCTGTTTTGATAAAGTTAGTAATCATAGAATGTCCAGTCCTAATATAGTTTACGTTTTTTATGAAGCAGAAGCGGCGACTTGCAGGACACTTTGTTGCCTCGTCGCTTCTGCAATCAGCCGGTTATTATATACTGCTTCCGGCGTCTGATAGTT
>DAONDQ010000121.1:0-8334 GCA_035402645.1 Candidatus Cloacimonadota bacterium
GTTTTTAGTTATTAGTTTCCCCAAACCAGGTCTGAACTAGCTTTGGGATATAGATCACCTGATTCAATAGGTTTATTGGCTTCTCTATCCAAATCGAAAACCTGCCAACTTTGTGTCTGGTAATGGAACATCTTGCGGAAGGATGGTACTGCATCCTCCCCATTCCATGTATAAACTGTCATCATCTTACCAGGATTGAATGGATTCGTGCATGACATCAACAAAGAAGCTTTGCTTCCCTTATATTCCTTTCTATTCGCAACGAGGAATCCATCTCCTATTGAAAAACCAGCAGGAAGGGTATTAATTAACCTGGTATATAAAAGATTATCTTCATACTTACCGAATATCACGATATTTCGATCCTTGAGCATCACCTCGTTCACGCTATCTGCTGGAATGGACGTAAACTCATATCCCCCCTGTTTCAGCATCATAACGAGCATGGTCAGTTTATCAAGTTCAGGACCTTTCACGGGAAGAATCAAAAGTGGATTGGCAGACATCACCCGATTCATGTTAAAAGGCATTTCCTGCTCATTGATTGCACGAAGCATTTCATAATTCGGGTCTATTTCGATCTTCTTGATCAATCCTTCGCCATAAATAGGTAAACTTGCTGTTTCTTCTCGTATTGACAGATCCTGTATGATAAAATCCTTGCCATTGTCTAATTTGATGGGAACCTGAAGAACAAAATAGGGTTGTCCCTGTGATATGGTGACCTGTCCATGATTCCCTTGGTAGGATACTTCCTTTATCTTTATGTGAGGTAACGAAGTATCATAAAGATACTCGTGAAATATCCTCTCGATATCGATTGAACCTTCCGCAGGAAATACTTGCATGATCTCGCTCTCGAGGTCTTTCCAAGTTGCATATTTACCCTTGTAGTTATTCGAAAAATTCTTCAGGGCAATAAAGAACCCATTATCAGGTATGAACTTGTATAACTGGTATAGGAACATACTCCCTTTCTGATAGCCTATCACTGCATCATCATCGTTCCTCTGATAATGAAATTCTGCCAGGGGATAATTCTTGTCAGCAGGAAGTTGGTTTATTGCAAAGATCGCCTGTTTTCTGTAGTCGAGTTGCCTGGCTTCATCCCCGTTCATGACATTCCAATAATAGTTCGCGCAAAATGAAGTAAGAGCCTCGCACCAATTCCCGGAACCCGGTTCAACCATCACGCTGTTTCCCCACCAATTATGACAGAATTCATGAGCAAGTGAGCCCGGAGCAGTCACAATAAAAGGCATCTTAACAATGTCTTTCGCCAACAGTGTGTAATTCGGCATACCAAAACCGCTTGCAAAGAAATTCTCAACCATGGAGAAAGATGAAAAAGGATATGCACCTAAAAGATTCGTATATTTCACATAAATATCCTGCATCGCATCCAGATAGGTCTTTGCCAGGTCTTTCTCTTCGGGAAGTAAATACACTGCCAACCGCTTATTTTCGACTATCCTTTCATTCACGACAAACCTGTTCCCACATAATGTCAGACCCTCTGCCGGTATCTCTGTATTCCAGTTATAATGATTATATTGATCATCCTGTGTCTTTGTTTCTGTTCCGGATGTTATCAGTGAGAAATCCCTGGGACATTGGGCTTTTACGGAATAGGTGGAAAGCCCTTCTTCAGAACTTACAGGGTACCAACTCCCTGCCGGGAGGAAAATTCCCTCTCCCTTGGCTTCGGATATCATCCCTCTGCTGAAATCGTGACCTTGGTTGAGATTTCGACCCTGTAAGGCATAATATACTACACCATCGTATGTTATGGTACAGTCGGAAATACTTTTCTTTGGGTATAAGACGATGCTATTATAACCGGTTGAATCTGCTTGTACTTTGTATTTGATTTTTGCCCTCCCTGCTTTGATTGTCGTGATTTTCAAGCTGGAAGGCAAATAGAGTGTATCCGATTTTGTGATATCACGATCGAATGCAATCCTGTCGGTGGCTTTCAGGAAATGTTTGGATGGTTCCAAAACAATACTAATCTGATGCTGCTTCAATTGTATGGCATGAAGTCCTGCTAATAATTCTATCAGTAACAACAGAATGATGATTCGCTTCATATATACTCCAAATCAAAATATATCCAAAATGAGAAAGATCTGCCAATCTCTGTCAATATTATAATCCAGCACTGTCCATACTCGATAAATAACATGGGGCTTTCTTGAGACAATCCAACATTCATTCGTAATGCGAAATTGAACTCGTCTTTATTCCACAAATATCTTGCCTAAAATCATATGATTATCATTTTTGCATAAATTACAATAAACAAATGGAGGAAAGTATGTCCGAAAAGGTGGAAAAAGATCGGGTTGGAATGATAATCCACTCGGAAGATTCACCGGAAAAGATGGAAGTGGAAATCACGGAAGTCAAAGCGACGCCAACAGAAGACTCCCCTGTTCTCATCTATTACAACTGGTGTAAGAAGTGTGGCATTTGCGTGGCATTCTGCCCAACGAAATGCCTGGGACGGAAAGCCGATGGCTCTCCCTTCGTAGAACACCCCGAAAAGTGTATTCACTGCGAAACTTGCGACAGGTTATGTCCGGATTTTGCCATTACAGGCGCGAAAAGGTAAAGGGAGGATCAGACATGCCAAAGAAACAAGCAGATACAATAAACAAAGAACCCAATGCGGTTCTTATGCAGGGTAATGAAGCGATTGCCCGCGGTGCTCTGGATGCCGGCGTGAACTTCTTTGCCGGTTATCCAATCACTCCTTCTACTGAAATTGCTGAAATTCTTTCCGAAGAATTACCCAAACGTGGTGGAAAATTCATCCAGATGGAAGACGAAATCGCCAGTATTTGTGCCATTATCGGTGCATCTCTTGCAGGTGCAAAGTCCTTGACTGCCACCAGTGGTCCGGGGTTCTCCCTCATGCAGGAAGGAATCGGTTTCGCCAAGATAACAGAAACACCTTGCGTTGTTGTGAACGTCCAGCGTGTAGGTCCCAGTACCGGGATGCCAACAAGTCCATCACAGGGTGACATCATGCAGTCCAAATGGGGTTCTCATGGTGATTCACCTGCAATCGTGCTCTATCCTGATTCAGTAAGAGAAAGCTATGAACTCACGATTCGTGCGGTCAATCTTGCTGAAAAGTATAGAACTTGCGTTATTCTGCTTCTCGATGAAGTCATCGGGCACATGCGCGAAGCCGTAACCTTACCCGATATTTCCAAGATTCGTATCATTAATCGAATCAAGCCCACAGTACCACCAAACTGGTACAAGCATTATGATAATAATCAAAAATACCTCTCCCCTCTTGCCAGCTATGGAGAAGGTTATCGTTTCCATGTAACCGGATTGACTCATGACAGCCTCGGTTTCCCAACCAATAAGGCAAGTGAAGCTGAAGAAATGACGACACGTCTACGGAAAAAGATAGGCCTGAATATCCGTGACCTTGTCCAGATCGAAGGTCAGTATATGGATGATGCCCATATTGCAATATTTGCTGCAGGGATCATGTCCAGGGCTGCCAAATCTGCTGTGAAGATGGCTCGTGCTGAAGGCATTAAGGTCGGTGTTCTCAGACCCCTGACCATTTGGCCCTTCCCAGATGATGCTGTCAGAAAGATGCTTCGCAATGTGGATACGGTTATTGTACCTGAATTGAATGAAGGACAACTGCTGCATGAACTTCAGCGCCTTGTCAAGGACAGAGCTGACAGCAAGCTGATCCCGATTTCAAAGGTCGATGGGACACTGATTACTCCCGGAGACATCCTTCATACCATCAGGGAGGTGCAATAATGGCTAACATACCACAAAAAGTAATACACAGTTATCTGCGTCATGATAAGAAATTCCCGCATGTCTGGTGTGCAGGCTGCAGTAATGGAATCGTTCTTGGTTCCATTATCAGGGCAATTGCCGAACTGGATTTGAACCGTGATGACATCGTCATGGTCTCTGGTATCGGCTGTTCCAGTCGTATGCCCGTTTATGTGGATTTCAATACACTTCACAGTCTGCATGGTAGGGCTATTGCCTTTGCAACCGGTATTAAATTCTTCAAACCAAATTTGAAAGTCATAGTCATCACAGGTGATGGTGATGCCACGGCAATTGGTGGAAATCACCTCATTCATGCTGCGCGCAGAAACATCGACCTGACTGTGATCGTTGTGAATAACAATATTTATGGCATGACTGGTGGTCAATACTCACCCACCACTCCGGAAGGTGCCATTGCAACAACAACACCTTACGGTAATATAGACCCCGTATTCGATATCTGCAAACTCGCACAGGGAGCAGGTGCTTCTTATGTGGCACGCACAACGGCCTTCCATACTGGTGAAACTCAGTCTATGGTCAAGGAAGCCATCGAACATCCGGGATTTGCACTGGTGGAAGTTGTCAGCGCATGCCCAGTCATATACGGACGTTTGAATAAGAAAGGCGGTGCTCCCGAAATGATGAAGCAGATGCGCGATGAAACCATCCCATTAACTGCTTTGGATAAACTTCCCAAGGAAAAGACAGAAGGCAAGATAACCCGCGGTGTACTATTGAAAGAAGTGCGTCATGAATATTGTGCACAGTATCAAGCCTTATGCGACAGAATTACGAATGTAAAGGGAGGTCCAAATGCCATCTAAGGAATTTAAAACTGAAATTAGATTTAGCGGTAGTGGCGGACAGGGTCTCATTCTTGCCGGTATCATCCTTGCAAGGGCTGCTGTTCATGAAGGTTTGCGTGTCACACAGACACAGAGTTATGGACCTGAATCAAGAGGCGGATATTCCCGTGCTGATGTGATCATCAGCAATACGGAAGTCTTCTTCCCTGAAGCAACCAACTTCGACATTCTGCTTGCCCTAACGCAGGAAGCCTGTGATAAGTATCTTTATGACCTCAAGGAAAAGGGTACGCTCATTACAGATTCCACTTTCGTGAAGAATATCTCTGTGACTGACTCGAATAACTTCGAAGTTCCTTTTACTGAGATTGCGATCAATAAACTGGGTTCACCCATCACTACCAATATCATATCCTTGTCTTTCCTCGTGAAAAAGACAAAGATCGTTTCAGAAAAGTCACTTGAACAAGCAATCGCCAATTCCGTAAAGCCTGCTTTTCGTGATTTGAATCACAAGGCAATGCTGATTGGATTTGAATTGGCTGATAATTATAAATAAGAGGTTCAGCTTTTATGATTCAAAAGATCAGTCATATTGGCATTGCTGTTAAAGACCTGGACGAAGCCATCAAGTTCTACCAAAGTATAGGACTTACATTGGAAGGAATCGAGGAAGTACCTTCACAAAAAGTTAAGGTTGCCTTCTTTCCTGTTGGTGAAACCAGGATTGAACTCCTTATGCCCACATCCGAGGACAGCCCTGTTGCAAAGTTCATCGAGAAGAAAGGTGAAGGCATCCATCACATGGCATTGGGTGTCGATGCTCTCGAGGAATCACTCCGGGATGCTGAGAATTCAGGTATCCAGTTGATTGATAAGGAACCGAGACCCGGCGCTCATGGCGCGGATATTGCCTTCCTGCATCCTAAATCAACCTTTGGTGTTCTATTGGAATACTGTAAGGAAAAACACTAAGTAGCTTATAGGAATATAGAAGAGACGCTCGTTTTGAGCGTCTCTTTTTTTACCATAAAAAAACCGACTCACCATATGATGAGTCGGTTTGTGTTTATATCTGATTATTCAGTTTCTTCTGTGGTTTCTTCGGGAGTCTCTTCTGTAGCTTCCTCTTCTTTCACAGCAGTCTTGGTTGTTTTCTTGGCACGAGTAGCTTTCGGTTTCTCTTCGCCTTCTTCAACCGGTGCTTCTTCCTTCACTTCTTCGACTGTCTCTTCCTGAATTGGTTCTACGACTTCTTCGACTGTCTCTTCCTGAACTGGTTCCACGACTTCTTCGACTGTCTCTTCCTGAACTGGTTCCACGACTTCTTCAACAGCAACGACTTCTTCCACCACTTCCGTTTCAGGAGTTGTTACTTCCATTGGAGCGTTTTCGAAAGCAGTTTGTTCTGCCGGTTCAGAAGTTTCAACATGTTCATCTTTATCGTCAGAGTATTTGTAATGAGAAATGATTGCTTCGTGAGCAGCCTTGTCCTCTTCCGATTCCTCTTCATTATGAACAATGGTTTTCACCTTCTCTGCCATCTTCTCTTCATGGATCTTGATGTACTCGTCCTGCAGACGCTTGTCTCTTGAGAAGAAGAATGCTTTTACAGAAAGTATGAGTCTGCGGTTTTCCATATCCAGTTCAATGACCTTCAAAGGAAGTTCTTCACCAAGTTCAAAGGCAAATTCCGGTTTGTCGAGTTTGGGAATTGCAAGGTGGGAAATGGGCACAAAGCCTTCCACCAGAGATTCACCAACAGGAACATCAACTAATACGCCCTTGGGAATAAGCTTGCTGATAGCACCCTTCACTTCTGAGTTCAGGGGAAGATGTGTATCAAGGTCAACCCATGGGTCAGTATGCAATTGCTTCACACCGAGTGCAACACGATGGAGTGTCTTATCTACAGAAAGGACAAGAGCCTTGATTTCCTGGTTCTTCCGGAAGATCTCCTTCGGATGATAGATTCTCTTAGTCCACGATATATCAGAGATATGAACCAAGCCATCGATACCATCTTCAATTTCCACAAACACGCCAAAGTTGGTGATGCTCTTGATCTTGCGGGTGAGAACCGTTCCTTCCGGATAGCGTTCTTCAATTGTCAGCCAGGGATTGGCTTCCATCTGCTTCATACCAAGGGAAATCCTATGGTTTTCCTTATCGACTGCAAGAACGATAGCACTGATGGTTTCACCCACGCGTACGATCTTGCTTGGATTTGTTATTTTCTTTGTCCATGACATTTCAGAAACGTGTACGAGTCCTTCCACACCTGGTTCGAGTTCCACAAAAGCACCGTATTGGGTCACATTAACAACCTTACCGGTGACCTTGTTGCCCTCGGGATACTTGATCTCGATGTTTTCCCATGGATGTGGGACAAGCTGTTTCAGACCGAGAGAAACGCGTCCGTTCTCTTCATCATAACCGATGACTTTCACTTTCACCTTATCGCCGATATTGAGCATTTCGGAAGGATGATTGATCCTGCCCCATGACATATCGGTAATATGAAGTAATCCATCAACTCCGCCAAGATCAATGAAGGCACCGTAATTGGTGATATTCTTCACTTCACCGTCAAGTTCAGCATTGAGTTGGATCTTCTCCATCAAGTGCTGTTTCTTCTCCACCTGTTCCTCTTCCAGAACACGCTTGCGGGAAACAATGATATTCCTTCTTTCCTCATCGAGTTTGATGATCTTGAATGTGCTTTCCTTGCCGATGAATTGGTCAAGATTGGGAATTGGCTTCAGGGAAATCTGTGAACCTGGAAGGAATGCCTCCAGACCAAGCACTTCCGCGATCATCCCGCCTTTGACTCTACGGCGAAGGATACCTGTTACGGTCTCATTCTTTTTATACATCTCACGCATGAGCGCAAGATTGGTGATGAAATCTGCTTTTTTCTTTGAGAGTTTGAGTTTGCCTTCACCATCTTCGATATCATTGATAAATACCTTGATCAATGTATTTCTTTCGGGTGTTCCCGAATAGGTAAATTCAGAGATAGGGATTGCACCTTCTGATTTGAATCCGATATCTACAAGTACTTCCTTGTCAGTCACGCTGATAACCGTGCCTTCAACGATCTGACCTGGTTTGTAATTGGAGAAGGTTTCTTCATACAGAGCCATCATTTCTTCCTGGGCTTTGTCCTTGGGAGCCTTTGGTTCTGCTTTTTCCTTCTTCGGTTTTGGTGCAGGTTGTTCCTCTTCCATCTTCACTTCTGCTTGTGGTTCCTCAACAACTGGGGTCGGTTCTTCAGTTACCGCTGCAGTTTTCTTTGATGTTCTCTTTGGCTTCTCTTCCGGTTCTTCAACCGGAGTTTCGTCCTCTTGTGGTACTTCGGGGTTCGGTTCTTCTACCGATTCCACAACCTCTTCTACCTTTTCTTCGGCAGGAGCGGCAGTTTCCGTGACCTGTTCCTCTTGCTTGATTTCTTTTTCAGAAGTCTCTTGCAATGTGACGTCGTTTTCATTAGTTAACATTGTTATCCTCCTTATACACGGGAATATCTTCGACATTTTTTGCCAGATTCTTTTCCCCAACTAACTCTATAATACGATTATAGATCTCAATAATAAGCCAATCAGGTGTGGAAGCACCAGCGGTAATTCCAATGCGTTCATGGTTTTTCAGCCATTCCTGATTGATCTCTTCCGGTATCTCGATGTGATGCGTTTCTGCATAT
>DAONDQ010000122.1:0-8268 GCA_035402645.1 Candidatus Cloacimonadota bacterium
CAGCACCTGTTAAGGAAGCTGTGATGGAACCTGCTGTCAGCAAACCTGTTCAGGTTGAACCGGTTGAAGAAACAGAGAAAGTACCCCCGAAACCTGCTCCGACAGCACGTCCGACAGAGATCGTTCGTGTTCCTCACGAGAAAAGTGAACCAAGGGAACACAAGCCTTCTTCTGAAAGACCACAGGAAACGGAACGCGGAGAACGTCCACAGCATACACCAAGACCACCGCAACAGCAGCAGCATCAGGGTCAGTATAATCGTCCGCAGCAAGGTGGACCAAGACCCGGTGGGGATCGGTACCAGGGACAGGGAAGACAATCAGATAGACCACAGCAGCCGTATCAACGTTCCGGAGACGGAAGACGCGATGGCGGTTCTTACGATAGAGATAGAAGACCACAGGGACAGGGGCAAGGTCAAGGTCAGGGTCAAAGACCACCTTATCGGGATGATCGTTACAGGTCACAGGGTACAGGTGGTGCTCCGGGAGCCAGAACTGATCAAAGACCTCCATTCAGACCGAGACCGTCATTTACACCGGTTGCCAAATCAGAAGGTGCGGATGGCAAAGCAGTCAGAATTGAAACCGAACCCGCAATTGCCCGTAAATTCGGTAAGAGCAAGGCTGGAGTTGAAGAATTCGGAGATAAGAGTAAGCATCTGAAAGCGAAGATCAGTGTCTCCAAAAAAACGAAAAAACCTACTCATGCTATCCCGACTGAAATAGAAGAAGCCGAGATTGCAAAGAATATTCGTGCCACCATGGCAAAAACCCAGAAGCGGAAAAAGTACACAAGGGAACCGCAGTCACAGGATATCGTCAATGAAAACGGAGAGATCATCATTCGTGAGTTCACTTCTGTCAGTGAGCTTGCAAAGATCATGAATATGCAGCCAACGGAGATCATTGGAAAATTATTCCAGATGGGACAATTGGCGAATATAAATCAAAGGCTTGACCGTGATACATTGGAATTGATCTGCAATGAATTTGAATTTCATGCCCAATTCGAAGATGAATACGGTGCAGACCTGATTGAGAAGGAAACTGAGAAATATACGGATGCACCTGATGTTCCACGTCCACCGGTCGTTACGATCATGGGGCATGTGGATCATGGCAAGACATCCATCCTGGATTATATCCGTGACAGTAATGTCGTAGCGGGTGAATCGGGTGGTATTACCCAGCATATTGGCGCATACCAGATTAAATATAATAACCATAAGATCACATTCCTGGATACACCGGGACATGAAGCTTTCACAGCGATGCGTGCACGTGGTGCGAATGCGACCGATATCGCCATTATCGTTGTTGCTGCAAATGACGGTGTAATGCCTCAGACCGTTGAAGCAATCGACCATGCTCGCGCTGCAAGCACTTCCATGATAATTGCCATCAACAAGATTGACCTGCCGGATGCCAACCTGGATAAATGTATTGCCCAATTGCTTGAAAACGGCGTTTATTTGGAGCAATACGGTGGAGAGATACCTTGGGTAAAATGTTCGGCTGTAACCGGTGCAGGAATCAATGACCTGCTGGAACTGATCCTGTTGACTTCAGAAATGAAGGAACTAACAGCCAAGCAGGAAGTACCGGCAACAGGCGTTGTGATTGAAGCGGAAAAAGACACACATATGGGAGCAGTTGTGACCATCCTTCTCCATGAAGGTACACTTTCCAAGGGTGATGTTGTTTGTTGCGGTGCTACATTCGGACGAGTCAGAAAACTCGAAAATGAAAGATCACAGGAAATCAAAATTCTGTATCCGTCTGATGTTGCCAGGATATTTGGTCTTAATGATGTTCCCAAGGCTGGTGACGTCCTGAACCAGGTGGCGAATGACAAGATCGCTCGTCAGATCAGTTCGGAAAGACTCCAGATACGTCTTGAGAGAGAGAAATATCATAATAAGACGAACCTGCAGAATCTGTTTACCAGGATCAAGGAAAACCAGATGTCGGAAATTAAGATCATCGTGAAGGGTGATACAGATGGTTCCGTTGAGGCATTGTGTGATTCTTTCCAAAAGCTTGCCACTGATGAAGTGGGAGTGAACATTATCCATAAATCCGTAGGTGGTATCATCGAAGCGGATGTAAATCTGGCTTCTGCATCAGATGCCATCATCATTGGTTTCCATGTTCGCGCCAATGCAATGGCAAAGAAGATGGCTGAAGATGAAGGTGTTGAAATCAAGACATACCAGATCATCTATAATGCCATAGAAGATGTTCGTGCTGCCATGACCGGACTCCTGAAGCCTACGTACCAGGAAAAGTTCCTTGGAAATGCGCAGGTGAAACAGGTGTTCAAGATCAAGAAGGTGGGGACGATTGCGGGTTGCTTTGTGAAGGAAGGTGTAATCCAGAGGAATTCACTTATCAGAGTGTATCGCGATGACGTGATGATCCATGAAGGGAAGCTGTCCTCTCTGAAGCATTATGCGAATGAGGCAAGCGAAGTCAAAGCAGGTTCGGATTGTGGAATTTCCATCGAAAATTTCAATGATATCAAGGAAAATGATACAATTGAAGCCTATGTGATGGAAGAAATGGAAAAGATACTTTAATCATTTGACATCATGATAAAACTCACTATTTTAATGTGAAAGGAACGGAATAGATGTCAGCAATAAGAATTCAACGCTTGGAGAAGGAACTGACCAAGTTAATCAGTATTGCACTGAATTCGAAGATCAGGGATCCCCGGTTACAATGGGTTACAATTACAGGGATCACACTAAGCAAGGATTTACATTATGCGAAGATATATATATCGCATTATAATAACAAGGCATCCCATAGAAAAATTCTGGAGCTTCTAACCAAAGCCTCCGGTTTCATTAAAAAAGAAATAGCAGGAGCAAAACTTATGAGAACCATTCCCGAAATCTCTTTTCTCTACGATGATACTGAAGACAAGGCTGCTCACATGGACCAATTACTTGCTTCGTTGAAAGATGATTATGATGATGAAGACGTAGATGAAGATTATGATCTTGATGATTATCTGGATGATGATGAAGATTTCTTTGATGATGATTTTGATGACTATGATGATTTAGAAGACGACGAAGACGAGGATCTGAACTAATTTATCTCGTAAGGAAATGAGGAGTTTACAAACCGTAAACTCCTCATTTTACAATTATGGGGGAACTGATGAAAACTTGGTGGGACGCTCTTCAATCCCAAATCATGAATGCTTCTTCTGTGGCAATCCTGACTCATAAGGATCCTGATGGAGATGGTTTGGCAGCAGCTGTCATGATGAAGAAGTATTTCCTTTTAAAGGGGATCATGGCTGATGTCGTTCTTGAAGAACCATGTCCTTCCCTGTATTCATTCCTTGATGCCGGTGATTTGACAATTTCCTTTAAGCCAGATCTTCAATATGATTTCATTTTCATCCTTGATTGTCACGAGTTATCCAGATTGGGAATATGTGCCCCATTGACAGAGAAGGCAAAAACCATATTTGCTCTCGACCACCATGAAAAAAGGGAAATCGTTCCAAGAGCCAATGCATTGATAGACAGTTCAGCGGTGAGTGTCGGTTGCTTGCTCCATCAATTCATGTATTCGGAAGTAAAACAATTCAATGAAGAATTCCAAGCATATTATGCAAAAGCAATTTATACAACCATTTTGAATGATACAGATAATTTCGTAAATGCGAATACGGATGTAAGTGCTTTTCAAATCTCTGCCGACTTGATGGAATTTGGGCTGAAGCCATACCAAGTGGCACATGATTTCCTGTTCAATAAACCGGCAAATGAGATGAGATTCGTTGGTGAAGTATTGGCAACAATCGAAACCTTCCATGATGGAAGCATCCTATTCATGCATTCAACACTGGACATGCTTGCGAGAAACAACCTGGATCAGAGTGCAACGACAAAATTAACCCGCTGGGTGAAGGGCATCGCAGGGGTCGAGGTTGTGATATATTTCAGAGAAATCAAGGAAAATGACTATCGGCTTAGCCTACGCTCTACCCATGTTGCTGTGAATAAAGTGGCAGAATTGTATGGCGGTGGCGGACATATCCTGGCAGCAGGCTGTTCTTTCATTGGAACACTGGCAGAAGTGAAGAAACAAATGCTGGAGCATTTTTCCAATATATAATATGCAAGATACCGGATTTCTGCTCATCGACAAACCTGAAGGAATCACCTCATTCAATGTTATTGCTGAATTAAGGAAGATAACCCGTATCCGTAAAATCGGGCATACCGGGACTTTGGACCCATTTGCCTCAGGATTGCTGCTTATTGCTGTCGGCAATGCGACCAGGTTTATCGAATTCTTCGGTGATGATGTGAAAACCTATGAGGTCATTGCTGAATTCGGGAAGAAAACTGATACCGGTGATATCACGGGTGAAATCATTCAAACTGATGAAGATAAGCCCGTAAATGAAACAGATATCAAGCAAATCCCGGATAAGGTGAAGCAGATCACTGAGCAAATACCACCTGTATATTCAGCAATCAAGATTGATGGGAAAAGAGCCTATTCGCTTGCAAGAAAACAAATAGAAGTAACCATGCCTTCCAGAAGCATACGAATCTATGAATTTGCAATCCTCGAGTTTCAATATCCGCAATTAAAATATACGTGTACAGTGAGTAAGGGAACATATATCAGGAGTTTGACGGAAACGATAGGGGAGATGCTTGGTACCATTGCAACGACAACATCATTAAGAAGAACCAGAATAGGGAATCACTCGATTGAAGAAGGTATCCCGTTACATAATCTTGACAATGGGAATTGGAAGAATAATCTGATTCCGATTGAGAAAATATTGGATAAATTCGAGCATCTATCTTTGAATCCCGAGCAGGGGAAGGCTTTTTGCAACGGAATGCAGATAGGAATGGAAAACAGCGTAAAAGAAGGTAAATACCTTATATTGATTCAAGGTAATCTAATTGGAATTGGAGAAATACGGAATTCGGTTCTTTCTCCCAAGAAGGTCATAGGATGAAGTTCTTAACGCAAAAGGAATACCACTTCAAGAAGCCCGTTATTACGATGGGTAATTTCGATGGTATTCATATCGGGCACCAGAAGCTTCTGCATCTTCTCAAACGGAGGGCGGATGAAATTGGGGGAGAAAGTATCGTTGTAACCTATTATCATCACCCTTTCGAGACATTGCATAAGAAACCCTATCCCTATCTTCTGACTGAAAAAGACAAAAAGGAAGACTTGCTGCTGCAGATGGGAATCGATCACGTATTATTCCTCAAATTTGATGATGAAATCGCAGATATGAGTGCACAGACATTTCTTGAAAATATCCTAATTGGGTTGCTTCATCCTGTTGAAATCTTTGTTGGATATGATACACATTTTGGGAGAAATCGCTGTGGAGATTTCAAATATCTCAAGAACAATGAAGAAAAATATGGCTATATTACCCATCATATCCCACCGGTCAAGTGTTCGGGTCAGATCATCAGCAGCACGATGATACGCAAATGTATCAGTGATGGCATGGTCGAGACTGCAAAACAATACCTGGGTCGTTTCTATTCCATTGAAGGAAAGATCGTTCATGGTGAAGGTATCGGGAGAACGATTGGGTTTCCCACGATTAACCTTCAGCCGAATGATGCACATAAACTCATTCCACGAGATGGTATCTATTTTACCTTTCTGAACGATGCGAATGGGAATCAATATTATGGCTTGACCAATATAGGATACAGTCCAACTATGAAAACAGGTCATGTACAGGAAATTGAAACCTATATACTCGATTATGAAGGGAATTTATATGATGAAAAGATCGAACTATTCTTCATCAAACGGATTAGAGATGAAGTTGAATTTACGAGCAAGGAGGAATTACAGCAGGCAATCGCTAAGGATGTTGAATTTGCCAGAAATTACATATGTCAAAATGGGGGCATGATCCAATGAAAAATCTCATCCTTACTTTCATACTGTCAATGACACTTATTTCACTTTATTCGATCAACTTTATAGAAGCAAATCATCAACTGACAGACAATTTCTCTAATGAACGTGAATCAACGATATCCTGGAATCATGGTATTGATGATCAGCATTGGTATGGTACCAGTAAATGGGCAGTTCGATACAATATGCTGGATGTTTTTGGAAATGCTGATTCAGTTAAATTTACTCCTCAATCTGTAAAAGTATATCTGCCAGCCTATACAAGTACTCGAACCGATACCCTTACGGTCGGGATTTATACGGAAAGCGCCAACTTTCCATCAACTCTCATCGCAAGTGGTTCTGTGCTCCTGACAAACAGCCATCCGAATACTCCATTAGGTTGGATAAATCTAAACATGACACCGATCAATCCAACTCAATACCCTCTGACGAGGAGAATCTTTTGGGTTGTGGTAAATCTGAGGACTTCGTCCACTGGTCCTTACATATCAGCCGAAAATACGGGTGGTGCGCACAGCTATTTTTGGAATAATACAGCAGGCATCTCTCCCTTTTTCCAATCGATGGAAGGTACAGGATATACAAGCGAATTTCTCGTAACCGTTTCTGGTGAATTTACTTATTCTACACATTTAAACGAAATGGAACTGCAATCATTTGGTTTTGCGGGTGATCTTGTTCCAAATGCAAGACTAGCACCAACATTCACAGTCCGAAATGCTTCTTCGAACGCGATTACCGGTGCAATACTGAAAGTGCAATACGATATTGCAAAAACAGAATTGTCTTATGCAGACTCGGTAATGCTGCCTACGATACAACCCAATGAGATACTGAATGTAACTGCAGAAAATAGTAATTCGTATTTTGCGCCATTTTCGCTCTTAAGCGAACCATGCCAGTATGCTTACACTGCGGTATTGAATTCAACATATGAAGATAATCTCGATTATCTTTCAAATAATGTAATTACCGGCAGTTTTGATACATACAGCTATACACCCCAAAAAGTAGTGGTTGAAAATTTCATACACTATACTGAACCTAACCAAACCATGACAAATATCAATCTTCTTCTTGATGGTGCAGAACACTACAGTGGGGGTCCGGATTCTTTCATTATTAATTACTATCCGAGTCCTTCCGATTTTGTATACCAATCGGAAGCAAATCAAAGATATACATTCTATAGTTGTCTCGGGTATCCTAACACAGTCATGAATGGAGTGCGTAAGATACTTGGCTTCAATCCTTTGTCAGATAGTTTGACGATCCAGAATACATTTGATGATGCTCGAAATGATGTATCTTTTGTAACCGAAGCAAGAATTAATCAACCGACTGCTAGTGGAAATACAATTTCGTTAAATCTGAATATGCTGAATCGAAATTCTTATGTCTTCGATTCTTATTTGGAACATTGTCGGCTATATATGGCTCTGGTGGAAACGATACCCCAGAGCAGTATCGTGGCTTTGCCATCAAATGTGTTTATTAAATTTGTGGCGATTGACGATACTATGGCAACCCATCTCGGTTTTGATGACAACATATCCAGGGCATACTCATTTTCGCTGGATGATATAGATCTGATCAATTCTGCCAATTCAACGATTCAAAATTGCAGTCTAATTTATTTTTTGCAAAATATTGATGATAAACGAATCTATGTATCCGGAATCAGATCTCTTTCAAATATCACCCCAAATCAGGATAATTACGAGACTCCCATGGTAACTGATTGTACCATTTATCCGAATCCCTGTAATTTGTCTTCCAAGCTGAAAATACTTATGAATGGTGATGCACGGATACAGTCATATAAGATGCAGGTATTTAATATTAGAGGGCAAAAAGTATATGATTTTCCAATCATGAAAGGGAAGAATATGACTGCTGAGTGGGATTTAAAAAATCAGAACGGTAAAACAATAGCAAATGGAATTTACCTGATTGATATATCCTATGAAGTGGATTCCAAAACAACCCATCTCATGAAGAAGATAGCTGTGGTGAAACAGTGAATAAGAGGTTTTTTCAAAGAGATTTTATTGAACTGACTGGAACGATTCACAATCATACAGTCTATTCTTTTGATTCGGATGAGCCGGTCTCTTCAATCATCCAAGCGGCAAAAAAGAACAAATTGGATTATGTTTGCTTCACTGATCACCATAACCTGGATTTACTGAATGACAAGGACTTCATGAAGGAGAAACGGATCATTCTCATACCTGGTATGGAAATCAGTGATTTAGATGATGAACATCATTTACTTGTATTTAACAGCAAAACAGTCATCCCGCCCGGAAAGGT
>DAONDQ010000123.1:0-8091 GCA_035402645.1 Candidatus Cloacimonadota bacterium
GTCGGTTGAACTTTCAAATTGTCGTATTTTTTTCTTGAGAGGCCAAAGCTTCAGTTTCGTGATCTTATCGATAAAAAGGATACCATCCAAATGGTCATATTCATGCTGCATCACTACAGCACGTGTGCCTTCTCCTTCCAGTGTCCGCTTCTCGCCATTGATATCCTGGTATTCCATGACGATATGATTGAATCTTTTCACCTTCTCAAAGATTCCGGGTACACTTAGGCAGCCTTCTTCATAAATGAGCTCACCGCTGCTTTCCAGGATGACGGGGTTGATCAGAACGATCGGTTCCTTTTTTCCTTCTTCCTGTGACCAGGTCGTATCAATGACAAAGATGCGCTGTGAAAGACCCACCTGGGGTGCGGCAAGACCCACACCATCAGTTTCATACATCGTATGTGTGAGATCCTTCAGAAAGTTCTTCATCTCTGGAGTGATCTCTTGCACCGGTTCTGCTACCTGCCTGAGTATCTTGTCTCCGACAAGGCGGATTTGAAGTAGTTTTGCTTTCATTGGCTTATGATTCTTCCTGATTATCCTTCTTTGGCAGAATTGTGGCGATGGCACCACGCTGGAATTGAACTCGCACCTTGTTGTTATCATCGATCTCGAGCACAACAACATCCTTATCCGGTTTGATTGAAATGACTCTTCCGTAGATACCGCTGGTCGTAATGACCTTGTCATCTTCCTTCAAACTTTGAAGCATGGAAGATAATTCTTTCTGCTTTTTTGCCTGTGGACGAATGATCAATAACCAGAATACCAGGATGATCAGGAGGAATGGTACCATTCCCATCAATCCGCCTGCGCCTCCAGTCTGTTGCCCACCCTGTGCTGAAGGTTGTGTTGCCATGGCTAATATTGTATATAACATCATGAACTCCTTTTTTTATATATTACACTTTTTCGTGTGAAATTACAAAATGAAAAAGAATGATTCTCTCACATGCAGGATCAACTGCAGGAGAAGATTCGTTATCAAACCGGCTGCGAGGTCATCCGCTACGATTCCCCATCCACCTGGTAATTTCTGAATCTGTTTGATGGGAAATGGTTTTGTGATATCCAGTGCCCTGAATAAAAGGAATGCATAAATATAGAGCATCCAAGTGCGAGGCAGGAACAGGACGCTCAGGAACATGCCGCAAACCTCATCCAGGACGATCTTCGGACTGTCATGCCCGAGTTTTTTCTCTGCCTTCCCTGTGACCCATACTGCAATCAGTGAGAGCACGAGGGTAATTCCCAAGGAAATGAACATCACCCTCATGTCGCGATGTCCCAGGATGAAGCTATTGGAAGGTCTGTAGTATGCCCACCCAAGACCCATCCAGGTTTTGGGAAGGATGATCCAGATGAGGATTCCCAGCAGAGAACCAAAAGTACCAGGTGCGAAAGGGATCAAGCCCACACCCAGCGTCGATGCTGCAGTTACTGATATATCATTGAATTTCATATTAAAGCAGGATTTCCACGTAGTTTTCTTTTTTCAACTGATCGATCCATTGCTGGTATAATTTCAACTGCTTCTGTGATGTGACATATTCGGTCAATTGAGGTTTCACTTCATTGAACTTAAATTCCCGGGAAGGAACTTCTGCAAGCTTCCCGAAAATATAGTATAGCCCTTCGTTTTCAACCACTTCTGTATATTGACCGACCGGAAGGTCGGTAAGGTACGACTTGAATAATACCGGATAAGTATCATCATTGAATTCGCCAATGATACCTCCATTCACGGCAGAAGAATCATCTTCCGAGTATTTCTGCGCCATTTCCATAAAGGATGCGCCACCTCGTAATTTGGTCAGGACATTATTCATCAGTTCTTTCGTAGCCAGCGAATCTGTCCTGTCCGGAACCAATAATTTCAGGATATGTCTGACCCTGATCTCATCTCCATTCTTTTCTTCCAACTTGATGATGTGATAGCCAAACTGGGTCTCCACAATATCGCTGATATCCCCTACTTTCAGGTTGTATGCAGCATCTTCGAATGGCTTCACCATCATCCCGCGACTGAAGAATCCAAGGTCTCCTCCATTCTCGGCACTTCCCGGATCTTCACTTTCCTTTTTGGCTAATTCAGCAAAATTGGCACCCTTTTTCAGCTTCGCCAGGATGGAGGTGATCTCCGCTTTCTTCTGTGCTTTTGTCTGATCACTTACATGAACCTGCCGCATGATCATTCCGATCTGGTACATCACGGGACGCATGGGCAATTCGGCTTTATGTTCGCGAAAATAATCGGATACTTCGACATCCGATACTTTCACCTTTCTTTTGATCTGGTTGTCTATGATCTGCTCTTTCAGCATCTGTTCCGTATACAGGTCGGTAAAGTACTTCGATAATTCTGACTTGGTCAGATGTGATTTGCGTAACTCTGAATAAAAAGCCTCTTCCGTCTTGAAATTCGCCTGGATCGTCTTCATCTGCTTTTCCACCAGGTTCTTGACACGGTCTTCATCAACCTTGTAATCCAGGTCCTTTGCCTTCTGGATTACCAGACGGCTTTCCACCATCTCGTTCAGAACATCCCGTTCTGTTTCACCTTCCGTCAGCATGTTGGCATTCTTCATTTGCGACATCTGCTTTTGAAGATCACTATTCAGGATCACTTCATTACCGACTTTGGCGACAATACGGTCCAGCACTTCAGCATACAGAAAACCGCTGGATAACATTGCAGCCAGTATGATTAATATCCATGAACTTTTCATTCTCATTCCTTTTCAACCCTCACATTTGAATCTTATATTCTGCGCATCAAATACTGATGCTTATATCTGCTGTACTTTTCAGTTCCTTAAGCAATTCATCGTAAATTTGCTGCTGCTTTTCCTTCACAACCCGTTTTCTGATCTCATCACGTAAGGTATCGAAGGTTGGAGTTCCGGAACCCAGTTGCTCTTCATAGGAACGAACCAGGTAATATCCGCCGTTAGCTGTTACAATGACAATCTCGTAGATTTTAACATTCTGCAGCGCATCCCAGAATGTACGGACTGAATCGCTGACGCTCACCGTGCCGGCATATCCACCATTCTGACCCAGCGCTTCCTGGGAATAAGCCCGTGCTGCATCAGCAAAGTTCATACCCTTGCGTAATTCCGTCATGACTTCATCGACTCTTGCCCTGTCGTGAAGGAAGATACGCTGCACCTTTATAATCTTGCCCACTTGGTTGAAATCACCCATATGGACACGATAGTAATTAAATAATTCTTCTTCCGAAACCTGCACTGATTTCAGTTTTTCAGCGATCAACGCATTTGTCAGTACCTTTTTATCAGCCAGTTTGATGCGTTCCTTCACCTGCTTGTTGTTTTCCAGTTTCATTTCTTTCGCCGATTGGGAAAGAAGTGTTAAATCAATCCATTGCCTGATGAAATCCCGTTTCTGGTCGATACTCATCGCCTTCCATTCATCCGGTGAAAACATGGATTGCAGTTCAGCCATGGTCAGGGTTTCCTGGTTGACTTGCGCAACGATCTCGCTTTTAGACGAGGAAAACTTCTGACATCCAAGAATAAGCAGTATGACGAATGATAATAATAAAATCCGTTTCATATGCACTCCTGTCAAAAGGTTGCTTCTTTGTGGTTCCGCATCATTCAAATGCGGGCGGTGTATATATTACATTGATGGTCGGTCTCTTGCTGACATCCGGATCGTCAGAACCATAGAATTCTAATTTTGCATAATCCTGGTTTTCGGTCGTCAGACGAATGATCATACCAAAATTCTCTTTCACACCGGAAGTGAACGCCTGCAATACAGGTGTCATATTGAATGCTACCGTTCCGGCCCCGGGTGTCGCCGTAGTGACTGGTGTGTATGTGATGAATTCCATGTCATCATCCGAGATCACTTCATGCGAAACAGCTGTTTTTACCCGATATACGGTCGCCATAATCGCTGATGATGAACCATAATAGGGATTGGATTTCACTTTCAGCACAAGCTCAGCCTTGTTGATCGTCATCCGCTTGAAATCATCATTCGCAAGAACGGTTGAATCCGTATCATTGTATCGGAATAATGAACGGGGAACATTGAATTTCACAAAACAGCGATTGGGTGCGATATTCTTCAAAATAAGACTGTTCGACACCTGTTGCGTCTCATTATCCTGTAGGATGAATGTATCGTTTGCAGCATAGCGGTCATAGGTATAGGTCGTGGTATCGGAAGCGGTTCTCTTGTAACTGAAGACAAGCTCCGGTAAATACGCGCTTTCCAGCGACTTAATCTCGAGGTAATTCTGCTGCTCCGTTGAAATCAAGAGCGAATATCCATTCACATGTGCTGTTTGCCAATTCAGGATGGAACTTGCAGGAATCTCGACAAAAAGTGTGTCCCCTCCCGCGTGGATGGAATCTGGAACATTGGAATAATCCGGTATTCCAGAAGAGATAAAGGCATTCGCCGACCAGGTTGTGTCGGTATAGGCATGGGTCCAGGAAGCCTGACTTTCTGACCAATTCTGCACAACTTTGCTGAAATGAAGTGACATGGGCGATGTGGAAAGTTTCCGATTGAGAACAAGTCTCAACTTGGGAGTGCCCAGCACTTGTGAAATACTGTCAGGAAAGGTACTGAACTGAATAAGAGCCTTTGCTTCCTTCTGCTCATAAGAACCAACTATGAGTCTTGATTCATTTCCTGTTGTCTTGAATGCAGCCTTAAAAGAAAATTCATCCGTAAACACGGAATCACTCAACGTTGTCCTGAGAGGTTTGATATGTGACCAATCAGAGCCTACCAGGTTCTTTTTAGAAGTACATCCGGACAGAAAGATCAGGGCAATACCGACAAGATAAAGGGTCTTTCCTATTTTCATTCTTCTCTTTCCTTTATAAATTTTATAATCTCGTAGTAGTTGTAGGTCATGTGGATAAGTGGAATAAACCTGTCAAATTGATTTTATCCAACCATTTCACAAAAAGATACGATTTCCCACTTTGTGTGGATAACTTGTGCATAACCAAGGCAGTTCTATCGTGACTATGCACATGAAGTTGAGGAAATTTTATATACTGACGTTTGTAAACGTTTATACACAGGTGCTCTCCACAGGGTGTGGATAAGTTGACTATCTCCCGATTATCACAGGGGAAGAAGAGCCTGGTCATCCCTTGATTTCCTTGATCAGTTTTTCCAATTGTATTCTCAATTCCTGATCGTTCCTGAACAAGTTCTCGATCAATCTCTTTGCATGAAGCACTGTTGTATGATCCTTCCTTTTGAAATATTCTGCAATTTCCTTCAAGGATAACTGTGGAATGAGCAGGTTGGCAAGGTACATAGCCACCTGTCTCGGGAAAGCGATATTCTGCTTTCTTGTTTTATCCAGCATCTGGGGTATGGTAATTCCATATGCATTACAGACCTTCTGAATGATATTATCCAGCGTAATTTCTCTTGTTTTATCGGAAATCATGTCGGATAATACTTCTCTTGCAAGCGAGGGATCGATCTCTTCCGGGTTAATTTTATTATAGGAAGCATACGCAAGAATGCGGATCAGAGAGCCTTCAAGCGCTCTGACGCTGCTCGTGATATGCTCGGCGATAAATTCGATCACCGAATTGTCCAGGATTAGGTTTTCCGGCTCTGCTTTTTTCTTGAGGATTGCAACCCTTGTTTCAAAATCAGGATTCTTCAAATCAGCCAAAAGTCCGCTTTCAAATCTTGTTACCAGGCGTTTTTCCAGGTCGGGGATATCCTTGGGTGACCTGTCGGATGTGATGATGATTTGTTTCTTCTGCTCGAAAAGAGCGTTAAAGGTATGGAAGAATTCTTCCTGGGTTCCTTCCTTTTTGGACAGAAAATGGATATCATCGACCAGCAGGAGGTCAACCGAGCGGAATTTGCTCCTGAATTCGGACATCCTGTTGGAACGGATGGATTCGATCATTTCATTCGTGAATTCTTCCGAGGTCGTGTAATAAATATTCGTGTTGCGTCCTTCATTGAGAAGGAAATTCCCGATCGCCTGCATCAAATGCGTTTTACCCATACCGGATTCACCATAAATGAAAAGCGGGTTATATGTATTCCCGGGTGATTCTGCCACGCCGAGTGCAGCGGAATAGGCAAAGTTATTATTCTTGCCGACGACGAACTGATCGAATGTATATCTTTCATTCAGTTTGGAATGGATGAGTTTGTTGTTATTGGACTGAATCTTTTCTTCTCCTCCGTTGTATCGCGTGTTCTTGTGCACCTGGGAGGAAAAGCGGATCTTGTATTTTTTCTTATACAAGCCGTAGGAAATGTCGGATAGCATATCCGTATAATTCTGATTCAAGTAATTCGCAGCAAACTGGGTGGGTACTCGAATCTTCAGTTCATTATCCATCAAATCGATCAGGCGTGTATCATTGAACCAAGTGCGAAAGCTTTGAGGATTGATGTGTTCTTCCAGTTTGTTTAAAATATTTTGCCAAATATCCTGATCCATATTTGCCCCTTGTTGGTTTATATTTATAAAGATGTATTAATAATCAACATCTTAAGGTGAATAATTCTCTTATAATCATTTCTTGAACGCGAAGTTTCAATTCGCAAAAAAAGGGATTCCCGATGATTTGTCAAGATAGGAAATGGAGTGGTAAATACCTGTATTGTTAAGGTTTAATCAATAACATCAAACAAAACATAAGGTTAGGGATCGAATTAAAAAACGATGTGAAAATAAGACAATTTTCCTATCCCTCTCTGACACATGGGAATAAGTTTCTTTTTAAAATCCTCTGATTCTGATGTAAATATCCTTATCCTTTTTTGATATATTCCACCAACAGTTTCAGGGTGTTTTCAACCCCCTTCCGATGGGTGCGCTCATAGCCATGAGAAGCGAATACACCCGGTCCTATGAGACCGTGACGGATATCATATCCCGCATGAAGCGATGCTTCCACGTCTGAGCCATACATCGGATAAATATCCACGGCATAATCGAGTTTCAGCTTTTTTGCAATTTCGATCATGGCGGTTGTAACCTCATAATGGTACGGACCTCCGGAATCCTTTGCACAGATCGAAACCTTGTATTCATCAGCTTCCAGGTCATCCCCCACACAGCCCATATCCACCGAGATCATCTCTTCGGTATCCTTGGGAATCCCTGCCGATGCCCCATGTCCCACCTCTTCGTAAGTCGTGAACAGGATCGTGACTTTCCGTTTCGGTTTTGCCTTCCCTTCCTGCACCATTTTCGCCAGGGTAAGAAGGATGCCGGCACTTGCCTTATCATCCAGGTGCCTGCTCTTGATGAATCCGCTTTTTGTCACGAGTGTGCGTGAATCGAGGGAAATGAAATCTCCGGCTGAGATTTCCAGTTTCAGCGTATCTTCCTTCGATTTTACCACTTCATCCAGGACAATTTCCATATTGCTGTCGTCACGTACCCTGGTGGCAGTATCCTTATAGACATGTACAGCCGGACCATTCAGATAAACGGTTCCTGTATAACTTTTCCCGGTGCGGGTATGGATGGTCACATTCTCATTCTCGATGTAATTCTCCGGGTAACCGCCGATCTTGGTGAAGCGGATACGTCCATCCGGTTTGATCGAACGTACCATGGCGCCGAGGGTATCCACATGTGCGGCAAGAACGAGAGGATTGCCTTTTCCTCCGAGTTCAGCAAGTACGGATCCCTTGATGGAGTGGGTTGGTTTGAAACCCATGTTTTTCAGTTCGTTTGTCAGGTATTCCCTGATCTGTCCCGTAAATCCCGAAGGACTTGGGATCTTGCATAATGTAGCAATCTGTTTCACAGCGAAGTCGGCGTAATTCATTTAAAACCTCATTTTGTTAAAAGTTAAAAATTAAAAGTTAAAAGGTGAGTATTCATTTTGCTGAATTCTCATTGTTTTTGGTTGAGAGTATGATACGGGCGAGAATTCTGTTCAATTCAATGCATTCGTTCATGATCTCATTGAATCTTTGCTCTTCAATAAATCCTCCATCATACAGTAAACGTAACCAATATTTTGTCTCTCGACCTTCTTTATAGGCAATGTTTAATTTTGATATGAAATCCAATCTTGATTGAGCTCCTGCTGCCTC
>DAONDQ010000124.1:0-8065 GCA_035402645.1 Candidatus Cloacimonadota bacterium
TACGGCAATTCGCGCATTGCAACAGGTTGTTGCAGAAATGCAAACGGTACCTGTCACAGATCAGGAATTAAAATTCGCAAAGGATTATTACCTGAATACCTATGTTTTCCACTTTGATAGCAAGGGTGAAATCGTGGGTAGAATGATGGAATTGGCATATTATAATTATCCCATGGACTTCCTGCAAACCGTGGAAGATGGAATTGAAAAAGTCACCAAGGATGATGTTCAGCGTGTAGCGAAGCAATATCTTCATCCAAATGACCTGATCACCCTGGTCGTGGGAAACGAATCTGCTTTCGAAGAACCGTTAACCACTCTGGGAACGGTCAATATCGTAGATATCAAGATCCCGCCATTACAAAAGGATTCCGTTGCAGTATCCAATGAAGATATTGCTGCCGGGAAGACTTTATTTGCAAAAGTACAGGGGAAAATTGGTGATATCAGCAAAGTAAAGAACTTCCAATCAACCGGGAAAGTCGTTCAGTCAACCTCAATGGGTGACCTCAGTATTGATGTCGTCGTGACCGTCGCATTTCCTGATAAATTCAAACAGTCCATGAATACACCGTATGGCAATATGGAAATGATCGTTTCAGGTAATGCAGGATTGATGAAAAGTCCCATGGGAAATGGTCCCATGCCCGATGAAACTGTGAAGCAGTTACAGCAAACGTCTCCCGAATCATTTATCAGTGTGATTCATGACAGGGATAAATTCCAGATTTCTCTCGGAGAAGACCTTACTATTGACGGGATTGCACTCAAGAACTTGCAGTTCAAAAATGATGATATGCAGTTCCAATGGCTGGTCGATCCCGTAACATTCATCCCGAAATATGTGATCGCATCTGAAACAGGTGAGAATGGACCGGAAATTGTGCGCACGAAATTCATCGAAAACAAGACAATCGATGGTGTTCTATTCTCAATCAAGAAGGAAACAACCGATAAAGATAATAAAGTTGTCGGCACCACTGAGATGTCGGAAATCAAGACGAATGTGAAACTTACGGATGATTTCTTTGCTGTGAAATAAGAAATCACTTGATTACTGTGGAGAGTTAAGTATACATTCTTAAATCAGATCCATGTATTTTGCAAGGAGGATCATTGAAAATGAGAGCGCTTTCAATGATTGTGTTGCTGTTGATGTTGTTTTGCAGCAGTATGTTTGCATATGACAAGACAACTCAAAAAACGATACATCTTTCAGGAATCACAAAAATCGATGGATATTACTGTAAGGGATGGATCACAATGACCAATCAGGGGCGACTGATATCCTTTGACAGTGCGGCACCAATCAAGATGAATATTGGGGTCATTCCCACCGGCAGCCGAATTGTCCTCTTTTCGAACATGAAGATACAGTCTGTATGCCTTTTCAAGCCGACTCTCCTCCAAGGACTACCTTGTATCGGGCAGGGACCGGAAAGTCCGGTCATGACTTTTTATCCGGATGGCAGTTTGAGAACCTGTTATCTCACAACCAATACCTGGATTCAAGGAATCTTATGCCATCATGGTACCTTCTCGAGGATCATATTGTCTCCAACCGGAAAACTGATTTCCTGTGAATTAGCGAAAACCCAGAAGATAGGCAATCAGGTCGTAAAAGCACGTTCCGTGATAACATTGGATGAAAGCGGAAGGCTCCTGCATGTTCGAAAATCGAATCCAGTACGCTCCATGTTCTTTGACATGATGGATAAGATTCTATAATATCATCATGAATGGTTTCTATTGACAAACAATTTTTATTTTTCATAAATAGAAAAAAGTGTCTTAGACGGTGAAGGAGGAAGCGTGAAAGTAAAAAGCCAAATCATGGATGATGCGGCAATCAGCCGTACGCTCAAACGTATCGCTCATGAAATCATCGAACAGAACAAAGGCTTGGAAAATATCTACCTGATTGGGATCCGCAGCCGTGGAGTACCCATTGCAAAACGTCTGGCAGACTATCTGCATGAGATCGAAGGGAAGGAAATACCCGTAGGTGTGCTGGACATCACTCTCTATCGCGATGACCTGACCACCATATCCCATCAACCCGTGATCAAGGGCTCAAAGATTGATTTTGATGTGGAAGGGAAAGTGGTCATTCTAACAGATGATGTCCTCTACACAGGCAGAACAGTCCGAGCAGCAATCGATGCTATACTTGATTTTGGAAGACCCGCTCAAATTCAGCTGGCAGTCATGATCGATCGTGGGCACAGGGAACTTCCTATTAAAGCGGATTATGTGGGGAAAAATGTACCTACTTCTGCAGAAGAGATCATTAAGGTCTCACTGGCAGAACTCGATGGTGAAGACTCGGTCAAAATCGTGTTAAATGGTGAATAGGAGCCTTATGTTATCCTTCTGGCAAAAATACCATTCTGCATCCAAAAAGAACAAGAGCCTGGTATGCATCGGCTTGGACTCCGATAAAGACAAGATACCGGCATGTCTTTCCGGTGAAGATAATCCCCAGTGGATTTTCAATCGGGAAATAATCGATGCAACCCGTGATATTGCTGCCTGCTATAAGCCCAATCTCGCATTTTATCTGGCAAATGGCAGAAAAGGATTGGATGCGCTCTATCAGACGGTATCGCATATCCCACCTCATATCCCAATTTTACTAGATTGCAAGGTGGGAGATATTGGGAACACGATGAGTGCTTATGCATCAGCCTTTTTTGAAGATATGGGTGTCGATGCCATGACGGTGAATCCACTAATGGGACATGATGTCTATGACCCTTGTCTCGATTATCCAGGGAAGATGATTTTCCTGTTGGCTCTTACTTCCAATCCTTCTGCTATTGATTATCTGAAATATGATAATCTCTATCAGAATATTGCAGAAACGATTGCAAAGTTGGATCATACGCAAGTGGGCGCGGTGGTTGGAGCGACACAGGGCAAAGACTTGAAGCTGATGAGAAAACTCATGCCGGACACTCTCTTCCTGATTCCCGGTATTGGTGCACAGGGAGGCAATTTATTGGATGTCATGGAAGAGGCGATCAAGGAAAGACATGATCCCAGGATACTGATCAATTCATCAAGGAATATCATCTTTGCGGATGGCGAAGGAAGTTTTGCTGATACTGCTGCAATCAAGGCAGAAGAATTAAAAGAACAGATAAATGCTTATCTATAACGTATAAAGAAGAAACCCACGCTGATGCGTAGGTTTCTTTGTGAAATACTAAAAGTCGAAAGTGATTTTGTTGATGAATTTAATCAATCAATAACGACGATAGTTTGAGCGGGGTCTGCTATCACGCTGCATGGGACGGGCTTCATCAACCTTTAAGGTTCTTCCGCCGAATTCCATGCCGTTTACTTCATCCTTAGCTCTCTGTGCGTCTTCAGGAGTTGCCATTTCAACAAAACCAAAACCCTTACCTTCGATGACTGTGCTGCTCTTTACTTCGCCATATTGCGCAAAAAGCTGTTCTAATTCTTCGTTTGTAGTGGCGTAGTTCAGATTTCCAACATAAAGTCTGCTACCTTGCATTATTCCTCCATGAACTACCCGATAATAATGTTAATTGGCGTTTGCAAGAATAGCAATCCATACATTATTTCGTGGCAAGATTCATTTTATCGTTTTGATTCAGCAAGCTAAATCATTCATCGCTAAATTTTGATGTATCATTTTCTTTGTAAAGCTTTTTTTTTGAGTCTTGAATCTTTTCTTGCAATTTCATATTTTATTTTTCTTTTTCATTGTCAATTTTGTTCGAATCCTCTATTTTATCGGTAAAAAAACAATGAGGAGGATTCATGGATAAAATCCCCGAAAACACACTGAAACAGATTCATCAGAAATTTGCTACTGATTTGTTCAATAGCGTCTGGTCATATTTGGACAAAAAGGATCGCACACCGAATGATGATGCCAAGATGATCCATTGCGCTCATGCTTCCCTGTTTCACTGGATGCAAATCGGAACGAAGGAAAATATATATACAGGTGAATGGCAGATATCGCGGGTCTATGCGACACTTCATATGACACAGTCTGCCCTGTACCATGCAGAAAGAGCGCTCCAGATTTGCCTGGATCAAGGTTTCAATGGGTTCAACCTTGCCTATGCCTATGAAGCGATGGCTCGTACCTATATGATCATGAAAGATGAGGATCTGAAGAATAAATACCTTGAATTAGCCAGAAATGAAGCGAAATCCATAAAAGACATGGAATACCGTTCCATGCTCCTGGATGATTTGAAAACCATCGTCTGATGTTTCTTTTGGCTATCACATGAGGGAACGCCTGAAAATGGTTTTGCTGTGAATATGATGAATCGAATGATGATGAAATGCTGTTTCCCGTGAATTTACTTGACAAAGAGCAAAAGAGGATTGAGATGTTACTTATTCATAAGGAGGATCGAATGGCTGTAAAAATCGATAAGGAAACCTGCATCGGTTGTGGTGCATGTGTAGATGTTTGCCCGGTTTCAGCATTAACACTTGTGGATGACAAAGCCGTATGCGATGCTGATGTATGCATTGACTGTGGTGCTTGTATTTCCACTTGCCCTGTATCGGCAATCTCTGCATAAGTCAACAAGTTTCAGTGATAATAGGTCGGTGATGAACCGACCTTTTTTATTCTTAAGAATCCCATATCCAAACCAACCAATACGTATCGAAATACACTCAAGCATCCCTTAAGCCTCTCTCAAGATTCCCTTAACCAACCCTTAGGATTTAAGTGATGGTTTTGGGTCTGATAAGAGTTGTTTCATATTTTTTTGACTGTGGTTCTCTTCTTGTTAGAATGATATCATATTGTCGCTTTACTTTCCAAAATAAAGTCAATATGAAATCATAACTAATGCTTGACAATATATGAATCTTTCGTATATAGTTAGTTAAATATAGATAAATACAACACAATGAGGGTATTTATGAATCAAAATGTCGTAGTACTTTCGGGAGGTACTTCCGAAGAAAGGGAAGTATCGCTCGTATCCAGCAGAGAAATTGCCTCGGGTCTCAATGCCAAAGGTTATCAGGCTGTTCTGCTTGACCCGGCTGAATATACACATTATTCAGATATGGTCACTTTTATCAGATCCCAGGATCCCTATATCGTTTTTAACGGATTGCATGGTGGTTCGGGTGAAGACGGTCGCATCCAGGCGCTTCTTGAACTGGAGAACATCCCTTTTACCGGTTCGGGGTTTCGATCCTGTGCCATCGCAATGGATAAATTGAGTTCAAAACTTCTCGCAAGGGAAGTGGGTGTTGCTGTTCCCGATTATCGTCTACTCATCTCGAATGATGTTTCCCAGGTTTTGGAACTGGCAGAGAATATCGGTTTCCCCATGGTGGTCAAACCCAACAATTCCGGTTCATCCTGCGGTGTATCGATCATTGATGAAGTGGATCAGCTTCAGACCGCAATCGATGCTGCTTTTGAATATAGTCAATCCGTTTTGGTTGAAAAATACATCGATGGCAGGGAATTAACGGTTACCGTTTTAGAAGACAATCCGTTACCCGTTGTTGAAATAACCCCCATTAACGGGTGGTATGACTACCATCACAAATATAAAAAAGGGAATTCGATCTATGAAGTGCCTGCAAAGTTAAATCGTGAGGAAATTGAGCAGGTGCAGAGAAAGGCATTAGCGATACACCGTATCCTTGGATGCCATGCTTATTCACGCGTCGATTTCAGATTTGATGGTAAAGACTTTTACTATCTCGAGAGCAATACACTTCCCGGAATGACACCTCTCAGTCTGACACCCATGGCTGCCAAGGCGGCGGGCATTGAGTTTGGTGAGCTTCTGGAACGAATCATTCAAGCATCAATAAAGCGATAACAAGATAAAGATATACGGAGGAATTATGAAAAAACTAATCCCTTTGCTTATATTGCTGATCACGATTCCTATTCTGTGGGCACAGGACAGCAATTCGATCTCTTTACAACCAATTCCAAGCGTTGTTTTCTATAATTACCTGAATGCCAGCAGTCTCGATCCACAGCAACCTGGGAATCAGACATTCCTATTCAACCTAAATATCCAAAACAGCAATGTTCTACCTTATTCCATGAAGGTACGATTTGAATGGAACAGCATCCAGCTGTTCGAAACGTATATGGAGGCGAAATCTCCACTTTCTCCAATGACTACCATTAGCAATCAAATGCTATTAAATTCAAATGCATCCATATACTTCCATTCTCCTGACCCTGATCTGGATTTCCAGAGCATTATCGATACAAGTCCAGAATTCAAAGATGCAATCATGAATACCGGACGCTTCCCTGATGGGTCATATCAGTTCATCATGCAGGCTGTGGATGTGAATTCCCATTCACCGCTGTCAGGAGAAGCTACATTCCATATGATCATTCAAAACATGAATGCTATCTATCTTCAAACACCCGGTGTACAGATCGGCGGTTTGATCCCAACGGTGAATGCTCTTCCAGTTCCATTTATCTGGAATACAGTAATGCCCAATACGGGTGGCATCAGCTTTGATAATCTGGATAGCCATGCAGGAAAATTCACCCTGACAATCAGGGAATTCAACCAAGTGGATGATATCAACCAGGATAATATGGATAATGGAACCATCTACAGAGTCATACCGGATATCGTTGGAACGAATTTTACAGACTATATCCCATTCCAAAGCGATAAATACTATGCCTGGCAGGTTTCCATTCCCTTGGTATCCACAGATGCAGATCCGCAACATATACCCTCACTCAAGAGTTCCTGGTTTGTTTTTAAATACTCAGATATCCTTTCCACAGGTGGTGGAGCCACGGGTGGAAGCTCAGGCACAGGGATTGGAATGACCACTCCAGGATCAATCACAGGAGGTGGTTCAGCCGGTGGAACAGGTGAAGGAACAAACGGTGGAACTGGTGAAGGAACTGGCAGCGGATCAGGAAGTGGAGTATCCGGAAGCAGTACAGGTGGTACGGGGAGCGGTTCAGGCAGTAACGGGACTGTTGGCGGAACGACTCCTGAAAATGAGATCGTGATCATCCTTACAAACCTCAATAATCCGCAGGTTAGTGGGTTATTGAATGACGGTTTTGTACCAACCGGTAATGTATATGTCGGTGACCAGTTATATTCCGGAGACGGAGCAATCCTCCAGTTGCAGAAATTAGCCGGCAAGAGTATTAAAAGTATCACAATGAGTGATGAATAAAGGGAGAATATCATGAAACGTTTATTAATCATCTTCATTCTTCTGTTTGTACTTGCAGCCTTCCTCTTTGCTGAGAATCCAATCGCAGTGCTCGTGAAAGTCAAAGGCGACATCACTCTGTTGCGAAATACCAAAAAACTTTCCGTAAAAGCAGGTGAAGTTCTCTATCATAATGATAAGATCCAAAGCGGAAATGCCTCCTATGCAGCCTTGAAGTACATCGATAATGGTGCATACCTGAAAATTTTCCCGAATACGATTGTCAGCATCAAAATCGATAGTGAAAAGGGACTTGCCCAGAAATCTGCTACAATCGAAAAAGGAACCGTATTCTCTTCTATCAATAACAAGATAAAAGCGAAATATAAAGTTGAATCCCCCACAACGGTCGCATCCGTGAAGGGAACAAAATATATCAGCAGTTTTGGGGCAGATCAGATCTTTTTCGTATATACGACTGAAGGGGTCGTCGAAGCCGAAAACCTGAAATCACATACAAAGATGGATGTACCTGCAGGTAGCATGCTTCAATCCAATCCTGATGGCTCCATGGTGGTCAGCAAATTTTCTCAGTTACCGAATGGTTGGGATGAAATGTTGAAAGATACTGAAGGCGCTCAAAAATACAAGATAGAACTTCAGAATTCATATGGTGTGAAGAAATATATCATCATCGAAACAGAGTAAGTGGAGGGGGAACCATGAAACTTATCGTTCTTGTACTTATCCTGATTTCTTTCGCTGCAAGCGGTTTTGCATTGGTTATCCTGGATCATCAGGCACCAATCCAACTTACACCTACTTCCATGCCAAAACTTGAACTCGAAGTGAAGTTGGGATTTACACAGATTCAGGAAGCCTACAT
>DAONDQ010000125.1:0-5651 GCA_035402645.1 Candidatus Cloacimonadota bacterium
ATCAGAAACACGATACTCCTTGAAGGAATAATCGAGGGAGGCATAGCCTCTGCTGACGGTTTTCAACTTGTCATAGAAATCGAAAATGATCTCGATCAAAGGCATCTCATAATGCAGGGCAACACGTTTATCATCTATATATTGGATATCCTTCTGGATTCCTCTTCTTTCCTGTGCCAATTTCATCAGGTTACCGATGAAATCAGTGGGAGCGATGAGTTCAACATCCATGATGGGTTCCATGATATAATCTATTTTTGTCGGATCGGGGAAATCAATGGGATTGTAGATCGTGATGTCGTTGCCGTCCTTCAGGCGCATGTTGAATCGGACACTGGGAGTGGTGGCGATAATGGGAATGTTGTATTCACGATACAGTCTTTCCTTCACGATCTCCAAATGAAGCATACCCAGGAAACCGCATCGGAAACCATATCCGAGTGCAAGAGAACTTTCCTTCTCGTAAACGAGGGAAGCATCATTGAGCTTGAGTTTGGCAATGGCAACCACCAGGTCTTCATAATCTTCACCGTTGATGGGGAAGATACCGCTATATACCATGGGTTTCGGTTCCTGAAATCCGGGAAGAGCCTCAGCGCATCCGCCTTTGGCAAGGGTGATGGTATCACCGACACGAGCATCGGAAACTTCCTTGATATTGCAGATGATATATCCGACTTCACCGGCAGTCAAGCCTTCGGTCGGGATTCCCTTCAAGCCAAGGTAACCGATTTCTTCTATGTCGTATTCGTGATTATTGGACATCAGCCTGATTCGATCACCTTTCTGAAGCTGTCCATCGAATATGCGAACGAGTACTACGACACCACGATAGGTATCGAAATAGGAATCAAAAATGAGGGCTTTGGGAGGATGTGTATTGTCTCCCTTGGGATGGGGAATATACTTGATCACGCCTTCGAGGATCTCTGTGATACCCAGACCCATTTTTCCACTGGCTTTCAGAATCTGGTCGGAAGTGACACCCAGAATATCTTCTATATCATGCTGTGTACCATCGATATCGGCTTTGGGAAGGTCGATCTTATTGATAACAGGTACAACTTCAAGGTTATTCGACATGGCAAGATAGAGATTGCTCATGGTTTGCGCTTCAATACCTTGGGAAGCATCAACAAGAAGCAGGGCACCTTCGCAGGAAGCGAGACTTCTTGAGACTTCATAGGAGAAATCTACATGTCCGGGTGTATCGATCAAATTCAGGACATATTCCTGCCCTTCATAATGGTAGGTCATCCTGATGGCGTGCGATTTAATTGTAATTCCCTTTTCACGCTCCAAATCCATATCATCCAATATCTGTGCCATACCGCCCTTGCTGATGACACCTGTTTCTTCCAACAGACGGTCAGCAAGCGTTGATTTTCCATGATCGATATGCGCAATGATACAGAAATTGCGTATAAGTTCCTGTTTCATCGATACTTCCTCCACATGAAACCCAAAACTTCTAACTGATAATGTGTCAAGAGAAACCAAATCACAGGAGTTCAAAACAAAAAAGGCAGATCTTTAGGATCTGCCTTTTTAAAATTGAATTATTAATTATTTCAGCAGAAGCATCTTATGGGTAATTGATTTCCCACCTGCATCCAGACGATAGAAATAAACTCCTGATGCTGCATTCTTTCCTACCGAGTTCTTACCTTCCCAGACAACCTTGTATTTACCGGGTTGATAAGACTGATTTACCAATTCTTTCACAAGTTGTCCCTTGATATTGAATATTTTGAGTGAGACTTTTTCTGCTTTGGGGATACCAAACTCAATTGTGGTGGAAGGGTTAAAAGGATTGGGATAATTAAGTGATAAACATAAAGTTGCAGGTACAGAAGGGGTTATTTCGCTTGGTGTTTCATTTTTCGAACCATGAAGCATCGCAATTAGCCTTTGTCTCCTATCCATATATTCTTGAACTGAATGAGGTTTGAGCCATGCCAGTTTACCGGTAAAAGCAGATTTCTCACTATTTTCCGCTAGAAGCAAGTATGTATAACCAGCATCAATCACTGCAAATATTGAATCAGGTAGATTATCCGGATGAAGGATAATATCCTCAAAAAAGGATATTGCATCTTCAAAATCTCCTTGTTTGATATCACACAAGGTTGCCAAATAATCAGCCATTTCACATATCCTCGGATCATCTCTCAGAGTGGGATATGTTTTATAATACATTTCCAAAGCTTCATAATTCTGGTTATATGTTTCATATAGATAAAGAAGTTCCTTTGCTGCAATCGGGCAAATGTCAGTGTCAGCATATTCAGCTATTATCTCTTTTAGCAATGCTTCAGCAACAATATAATCTTCATTTACCTCAGCGTTAGTAGCCTGATCATATAAAGCCTCAGCTTCATCTTCAATCGCCTGTCTATCACGTCCTGGTATCCAGATGGGTTCTTCCTTGAAATCATCTCGAGGGTAAAAATCCCTGTCGGGGTTAAAATTGTTTGACCAGTAATTATCAGCTATGTCAATGGCTTCAATGATAGAATCACCCCATACTCTTACATAAGGGAAATCATGATTAATGGAATAAATCTCATTGTAATAAATGGGATAAGGTATAGAGTTGGATTCGAACAGCAGTTGTTCCTTTTCATCATTGTGTATCGTCTGATTTACAGTTGAAATAGTATCACCGACCATTGACCATTGGGAATTTCTTTCTGCAGTGATTCCATTACCGAATTCACGGTATGGAGTATTGGAATTACAAGTTATATGATTTGTACCAATGATATCGGTATAGGTATTAAATAAGTATATCCCGTTTGTGTTATACGAAATTTCATTAGTTTCAATATAGCCACCCATGCAATGGAACAGCTCAACACCTCCTTGACAGTGTTCAATTTGATTATCAACGATTTTAACTACTTCGAAATTCGTCACAGATACACCTGGTTGATTAGCATTTTCAATATGGCAATTGGTAATATAAACATGGTCTGCAGTCCTGTATATAGTTTGAATGGCATTAATGTAACCAAAATTAAAAGTTGAATTTTCTACTTCTAATCCCTTATTGTGATGATAAATAGAACTATGGTCGAAAGTACAATGATCCAAATCCACATCAGTATTATGGGTATTCAAAGAGCAATTCGTAAACAAGGTATTATTAAATGAAACAGGAATTCCATTGTTGCCTTCTAAGAAAATACCATCACAGGACTCTCCATTTTCCGTTTCAAATGTGACATGATTACCAACTGTCAAAGATGATGTTGCATCAAGAGTAATTCTCGAACCTGCTTCCATAATAACTCTGACATTATTTCCAAGAACTAAAGTAGAATTATTAAACTGTACATTCGCATTCTTCTGAACCCTTAGAATACCATTAACAACAGTCATTGTACTATTGTTTAATTGAAATTCCGTTCCCAGTAAGGCAGTATTATTCGGTTCATTTTGGAATGTGAAATTCCTGATGAAATTTCCATGAAGGAATAAAGATCCATAGGCATCCAAACATCCTGCTCCATAGAAATCAGGGGGAGTTGTAGGAAGTATGGCTTGATTGGCAGTAATCATATCATTAAGATGATGGGCTCCCAATTTTATCTGTCTCTCAATCTGAGCGGCTGTCATCCATGGATAAAGAGAAGCTAATAAAACACAAACACCAGCAACTTGTGGTGTTGCTGTTGATGTAGCGACACTAGCTTTTATCATAGGGAATATCTGAGTATGATCCTGATTGACTGTAAAGCTCGTTGTCCAAACACACCAACCCGGTGCATTAATTTCTACTTGATAATAATTTGGATCAGCATTATAAACCGAAGATGAATATTGTGAATATACCTGATAGTCTGGTTTATAATCACCTACAGAAATCACACCATCAATATCTTGCGCTATAGGGGTTATCCCTGTGTACATATCTCCATGATCAGATGTGTAATAACCTCTTCCTCCCACAACAACCACATTTAATTCCTGTGTAAATCTATTTAACCAATTCAGAGTAGTTAGATTATCACCAATCAAATGACTTATACTAACAACCCTGATATTTTCCAATGGATGAGAAGTAATAAAATTATCCATTGCAATGTTATCAAAGTGTCCACCAATTAATTTTGCATGAGGTGCGATTCCTACACTGCTGTTAGCAGATAAAGTGCTTTCCATTGTAGTTTCATCTTTGCCGACAAGAATACCAGCAATATTTGTGGCATGATACTCGTTATCATATTCACCTGTGGTCTGTGGTGGTCTTGGAATTCCATTAGGGGGAGAGGTATAATATGAAGTATTCCATTGGTCTATTAAATCTGGATGAATTCCCCAATACAGAGTTTCACAATTAATAACAGTTATCCCGTCACCTTTAGAATAATCCCATGCATTTACAATGTCATCATACTCCGGAAGCAAATGCCATAGACCTATGTGTCCATGCGGTTTATATTGCCACGGGAAAAGTGGATGTGTATGTAATCCCATATCTTCGAAAGTCATCTCTGGATAGTAAGCAGTATATTGAGGTACAGTCCATATATTTCAAGGATTATGACCCGGGGCAGGGTCGTAAAATATATTATAGAATGCCCAATAATTTTCTCCCTGAACATCCTCAATCTCTCCCAAAGTATCATTAGGATGATTGAAAGTTGGCGAGTATAAATACTCGTTAGGAGTGCTTAACTCTATTGGCTCTCTCAATATATCAATGTATTGACAATACGCACTTCCTTCTGCCAAGTATAGAGGAAGAATAGAGTCGATGTTACAAACATATTTTTTATCAAAAGACATTACTAATATGTTCCTTATATACTGTGAAGTTGGGATATCTTGATATTGGTAATTATTTGCATGATAAATAACATTTAATGAATCAATCGCTTGAATTCCTGTATATACAATACCTTCATTCAATATCGGATTAATCGTATAGTTAAATTTCATCGTTAGAGCTGGATACTCGTAATTCGTTAAACAATAAGCTGAAGAACATAGAAAAAGAAATGCGAGTAATACATAGTTTTTCATGATACCTCCTACTTGAGTAAGAGAATTTTGTTGATTCTCCTAACTTCATTATTAGTTTTCAGATTAACGAGATAAACACCTGCAGATACATATCTGTTAAATTTATCTTTCCTATCCCATTTTATCGAAGCTCCTTCATCTAATTTGTAACTCCTAACTAACTGTCCCTTAATGTTAAATATCTCTACCTGTGCTTCTTGACTTTTAATTTTTGAATGATACTCTATCGTTAAGTTTGAATGAAACGGATTAGGATAGCATTTTAGTGAAAAATTCTGGATAGCAGAAGCGTCATGATTGACTGTTGTTCCTGTGACTCTAAATTTCCTAATATAATGTGAGAAGCCTGGATTAAAATCAATGAGAAAGCAAGAATCAGCCAAGTCCCAATAATTAATAATGGTCTGATAAAAGAAATATTGTTCATTCATAGGCGTAAAAGTATTATCTGGATAGTCTTGAAGACTTGAAACCCCTACTTGGTTGCTATAATGAGAATAATCGAAGGATAAGGAAATAATAAAGCCATTTACATTATAGAATTGTCTATCAGGTACGGGAATTACTGGAATTGCTTCCTCGTAGACATTTGCATCCAGGTATAGTAATAAGAGATTCCC
>DAONDQ010000125.1:5661-8040 GCA_035402645.1 Candidatus Cloacimonadota bacterium
CAATCCATCACTATGAAAAAGGAAAGCAACAGAATTTGGGTCTAAATCAATAAAATCATGATACTCTCCGACAGGGCTGTTTGCATACACGATTTGATGCTCTACATTCAACACTATCAATGCTGTCCCTCCTTCCAGATAATAATTCTGTGCTGTAATGAGTGTGTAATTATCATGTTGATAAATAGTTGCATGGTAGGGATTGAAGACTAATTGATCAAAAATATCTACTTGGACATCTTCATTTACCGTAACAGTGTCTGAGACAGTCAAATCCTCATTGATAACAAGAATATTTGAATGATACATATCATAATCGTGCTTTACCAAAAACTGGTGATCGGTATAAGGTAATAATCCTACTATACCATTATAAGTACCAAAAGATAATGAATCGATCTCATTTGTTGAGATGTTAATTTTATATATTTTAGAAGAACTATAATAAATGATATGGTTAGAATCTATGGGAAGGTAATTTGAATGATAATCTAAAATTGAGATTAACTGATCATTATTAAAAACATAACACATATCTCCATGCCAAGAATGAATATAGAAGTAATCATTATTAAAAACATGATTATGATAAGTATATATTGAATAATCGATTTGATCTGTATAAAATGTCTCTAAATCAGAAAAAGCTAAATCTTGTGATAAAGTGAATTTATTGAAATGAATATCATTGAGTGTACTGGAAATTTGATAAAAAGTGATTGACCCATCTGCATTCTGTTTATAGGAATTATATTCATATGGAACCTGGAGGGAATCAACGCAAATTGCATGATAATGATGGTCCTGGGAAAAAAGATTAAAAGACAAGAATAGAATGAAGAGAGTGATTATATATTTATACATTTGAAAACTCCAATGGGTAAGATAGCTGGAAGTTCAGCCATGTAAATTGAAGATAGATAATGAAACAGGTTTATTAAATAGTAATTGTACTTGTGGATAGCATAAAACATATTTCCCTTAATATATACCTTGCACATAATAACCTTCCTGGTTAATGAAACAAAAATTTCCTATACTATGTTTTTTGCTATCCATTTCATGGATAGTAAAATATTGAATCAATGTCAAGAATTATTTTATTATTACCAGGTTTCCTCTTTGGTGTTATAGATAGAACATCGCAGATGAATCACCGTAGGGACAAACCCATGTGTTTATCCTCTGATTTCTCCCTTATGGTAAGGGAGATGCTCGAAGGGCAGAGAGTTAAGAATGCCATTAGTTTATCCTCATCAAAAAACATCGCAGATGTGAAAGCTTAGGCTATATGCTTTCATCCCTGGCGGGATTAGATCATTACTTAACGAAGGCGTTCCACTATTTCAGAAGCACCATCTTCCTTGTTGCTTGCCTGCCTGCTGAACTGATACGGCAGAAATATATACCGGAAGCCAGTGTTTTACCATGATCATCCTTACCATTCCAGGTAACTGTGTGCTTTCCTAGTATTTGCTTATCATTCACCAAATGCCGGATAAGCTGACCCCTGATGTTGTAGATATTCAGTTCTACTTGCCCCTTTGTTGAAAGGTTGTAGGAGATTGTTGTTTCGGAGTTAAAAGGGTTGGGATAACATGATATTCTGGGAATTACCTGAGAAACCTGGTCATCATTCCCTTGCGCTTCAGCTATGCGGAAAGTGTGAACACGATTCTCCTTCAACAGATAAAAATTATTTCCCGCAGGATATACTTCCCATCCAAGCTGATTTGTGTCGATAGATATGATGTTTGTATTTATCTGTTGGTTGTCCAAATCTATTAGGGCAAATGAGATCGGATTTCCCCCTGTACCAGACAAGGCAAGTATATAATCTGCATTTATGCGGGTAATTGATCTTGGTTCTGGAATAGTACTTAAATCGGGAAAAGCTGAATCCTCATATCTATGCCCTAGCACTACATGGTAGGTTCCGAACCACTTATCCAATAATTCTCCAGAACCTGACTCAAAATAAGAAATGCATATGTAGCGGTCATTCATCAGCGATATGATACTATCATCATATTCATAAGGGCTGTAATCTCCACCAACATTATCAATAACCATTCCCAGGCTATCATGCTCAACATATAGAAATGCATATGTAGTATAGAATACTAAATCAGGAAGCACCGCAGGATAATATTCCCCGATTTTACCTTTCACGTTATATAGGTAGAAAGTATCTCCGGGTAGATGATGAATAACACATTGGTTATCAATAAGTAGATTTGGTTCATAAGGATTAGCTTGGCTTATTGCAAGCAGATAATCATCTACAATTGGATATAAGTCATAATGTGCTGGAGAAGTATGCTCATAAAACAATGAAAAGGTGTCAGCTTGCAGATTGATACGATATATCCTATTCTG
>DAONDQ010000126.1:0-7939 GCA_035402645.1 Candidatus Cloacimonadota bacterium
AATAAATTAGGTACTAGGTACTAGGTGCAAGGTATCGGGTGATAGGAGCGCCGCCTTTCAGGTGGTGGAAGGTGGTCTTTCAGACCATGCAAGACTGTAGCGCAAGTTTTTCAACCTGTTTGTGGAGTGGGTTTTCTACCCATGAATTTCATTATGAATGTCATCTTCAAATGTTTAGCATTTGTGGGATTTACACTATATAATTAGCTGATGAAATTAATCACATAAGACTTCCTTCCCTTTTGTTAAGGGAAGGTGGCACGAAGTGACGGATGAGTTAGTTTTGCTCTATACCCTTCCGCAAAGGGCTTGATCTATTAATTTGCGCTCAGGGTGAAAACTCTAACAAAAGATTAATTTTCTCATTTATCAAAAAAAACTGCATCTGTATTGATTAACTTTTTATATATGAGCGGTTCCCAATGATAGAATAGTAAAGTTAGAAGCAGAAAATGAATTGCCAATATGCCAACGAAACTCAGCACAATAATGAAAGAGCTTACACCAATCAGATATTTCTTCGAGAAAATCAGAAAAATGACAAATAAAAGGTAACTTTCCAAAATGCAATATATTACCAGCGCAAAATTGAAAGACGGATGTATTGGATTGATATTGTTGCCTTGTGCAAGTGAATATTGGTGTAGTGTTCTTAATCTAATGCCATTTCTTAATCGTTCTTCACATTCACTCATGAATCTAGCGAAAAGAATATAAAACCAGTTTTCAACTGCTAAAATAAGTATATATAATAAAGATATAATGTATACTGCGATACCAAATATGGAAGATTGAATGCTTATCTCGTTATGAGTGTTTATTGTTGAAAGGTAATAAATCATTGCTGCCATAGAAGCCAAATAGCCAAGAAATAATTGAAATCGTAGATTATCACCTTGCAATCGGTAAGTGTTTATATTCTGATATATTAATTTATCTACTTCGAATTCATGTCCTCTTTGATCTTCTACAGAATGAGATTGTTGAGAATATGATGATATTGGATCATCAGCAGGTAGAGCTAACTTTAAAGAGAACTCGTCAGTCTTATTGGACATAACATTTCTCCTGATTTTTTCAAGTAATAAAGAAATTTAATGTTTTCAATGTCAAGATTATTGCATTCAAATCTCGAACTAGGCACCTCAAAATTCAGTATTGGAATGAAGAGACGGATGAATTTTATTTCTCACGATTAATATTAATTTTATTCTGTTATTTAAAATTCAAACCTTTGAACATCTTATTTTACATTAAATTCGATATGACATTATTTGATTTTTCATCTTCTCTAATACGACAATCTCAAATATCGAAAGGTGATTCAATATGTTTTAAAAGAAATGAGATATGATCAAATGATATTTATGACCCTCATTCTCAAATCAATCAGTTTTATATGAAAGAACACCTTACCTCCGATCCATAGCACAAAAAAGTACATATCAATCACTTCAAAAATAACTGATTCATTCTATGTTCTTACTTGAGAAGGGCTCAAGAAATATATTTAAGCATTTCCTTACGCATTCCAATCCCTATCCAATCGGATACCAATCCTTTTCCAATCTCATTCCAATCTCTCGGGATTGGAAAGGGATAGGATTTGGATTGGATTTGCATAGGTTTCCGATAGGAATATTCATGATAGTGAATCAATCGCGCCTTGTTTCCGGTGTAGGGGCGACAGGCATGGTCGCCAGCCAAGCTGTGGCAGAAAGCAGAGCGGAGCGCCGATTTGTTATCGGCGTGCGAGGTGAATTTTCATTCACCTACATATCTTACTTCTTTGTATCGTCAAAGAAGTAGCAAGAAAGCTCTCGTTCGAGCAGAAAAGAATAGCATGGTAAAAGGTTCTAGATGCTAGAGACTAGAGGCTAGGTCAGAGGAATACAGAAGCCAATAGCGACTAGGGAATAAGTTGATTTCCCCCGCTTTTGTAAAGAGGGGGATTAAGGGGGAGTTAGTAATTGATTTTCGAATTTCACCCATCACGCAATGGCGAATGCATAGCTGAATTGGAACGCCTCACCCCGTGAGGTGGCTCAACGCACCCTGTGCGTTGCTCGGATGGTTGTGGGGAATAGCTACCCACAGCTCACGCTATGGGCTATTAGGTTTCGCCCTTACAGGGCTTAAAAACCTTGTGTCGTCTATCACCGGGCTAACGCCCGAGTGTTATTGCAGATCATCCCGATTGGATGTCATTCTACCCATAGCTCACGCTATGGGCTATGAGGTTTCGCCCTTACAGGGTTCGCTGGCAGTTCCACCGCATTCTATGCAGCGATGCTCCTCTAATCTTCAATCTTCAATCTTCAATCTTCAATCTTAAATAGTCTTCCTGATATCTCGTTATCGATTCCATATATTGCTTCGTAATATCTCCTGGAAACTCGGATTCAATTTCAGTTAGTATCTTTTCAAAGATAGATTCATGATAATACATTTCACCCAACGGATACTTCAAAGAAATAGGTATGATCTTCATGTTGTAGAAACGCGCGATGTTTTCCATAGCGATATAGGCAATAGTCCACATGTTTTCATCTTCTGAAGAAAACCGGTCGAGAGTATATTCTTTTAAAAGATGAGTACCCACTTCATGAGAAATAAAATAACGGTAATAATTAAGAGTGTTCTCATCGGTATTGCCATAGAATAGGTTTTTATCATATGACAGTGAATTGGCTTGCGGTCCATACTTGAGATAAGGGATTAGTCCCAGCTTATAGGACTCATTGCGGAAAGTAAGACCGGTCAGTATTTCCCAATCACCAATAATAGTCTTTCCCTTATATAAGGTCTCTATCCAGGCTCTGTTATATTCAAAATCTTCCCAAGCTTGAGACCATATGGTATTCAAAAATATGGGATAATACTTTTGGTAAATTCCAGCTAAGTCATGAATCAAAGAATAACGTTCAGGAGCTAGTGTTTCCTGAAAAGAATTGAGGAAAGTCGGGTAGTACTCTCTAATATGTTCAAGATCAGAATGAAAACGCATAAAAAGCTGTTTGAAGTCACCTTGTGACGCACCATATCCCAGTACCTGAAAATATTCGATGATGCGATTGTCTTTCTCAAAACATACATGGGCCGGAAGAAAGTAAAACAGCTCCATGAGCGGATCACCTGCACCATCACCAAAAGAGAGTTCAGTGGCATGATTGATAAGAAAGCTCTTATCTTTTGGATTTAGAAAGTCAGAATATTGGTCAGAGAATTCATTACGCCAATTGATGCCGCATGTGCAAAGAATGAATGTAAGATAGTTTGGGACCGGACTGATGGAAAAAACGATAGGCTTCATGTCATCCCCCAGGAATCTGGATAAAAAAAATGGAGCGGGAAACGGGGGTCGAACCCGCGACATCAACCTTGGCAAGGTTGCGCTCTACCACTGAGCTATTCCCGCTCGTACGAGATTTATATATGGTACCAGAGGCCGGACTTGAACCGGCACGGGCTTGAGGCCCGAGGGATTTTAAGTCCCTTGTGTCTACCAATTTCACCACTCCGGCACACATGAAAAACTGTTGGAGGCGACACCCGGATTTGAACCGGGGATGAGGATTTTGCAGACCCTTGCCTTACCACTTGGCGATGTCGCCTTTGGAGCGGGAAACGGGGGTCGAACCCGCGACATCAACCTTGGCAAGGTTGCGCTCTACCACTGAGCTATTCCCGCTTTTAAGAGTGTCTTTGTAAATTATAAGGGTTTATTGTCAACAGAATTTTATTCTTTACTCTTCGCTAAAGATATCCGCCTCAAATCTGAATATCCTGGCGACAGGGTCTTTCCATAATCTGGGAGGGAGTCCTGCTTTTCTGCTGGTCTCTTCTAAAAAACTGGTGGGATCGAGGTCCCATTCCGTTGCAACCTGGGGAAGGAGCATACCTGTTCCATACGGATGCTTCAAGTATAAACCGTCTCGTCCGATCACAATATCTTCCGGTCCCTTGATGGGGATCATGGCAGAAAGGATTGAAATTTCAATCTTCGATTTTTCGAATTCCTCAGGAGTGATTGGGGAGAAACGGGGGTCACGGAATGCCACTGCACCCGCCATTTCAACCACTGAATCATAAATGGTCTTATAGGGAAAAACATAACCGATACAGCCACGGAGTTTCTTATCGAGATGAAGCGAAACAAAACATCCTGACTTTTCATGGAGAAAACTATCTTCCGGACAGGGTTCATTGAAAGGAACCTTGTTCAAATGACAGCTTATGACTTTTCTTGCAAGTTCGAGTAAAAATTTCTTTTGGTCATTAGAAATGTTCAATTGATCCCTCCAGAAAGTGCTCCTGATAAATATCCGACAACTTGGGCGTAGTCCTGGTTCACCATACCCGAGTGTGAATATTGTAAGGTTGTGAAGGTGGGATAAGTAAGATATTTGCTCCAGGCTATAAGGAAGAACAAACCACCAATTCCGCAGGCTTCCAGCGACCTTGACATATAGTCCTCGTATAGAGATTCTTCAGACAGGGCTTCCAAATCAGCCTGTAACCGTAAATCCAGTTTTTCAGCAATCGGTTGAGGATGATAGTGTGAAAGGTCTGTTGAAATGATGATCATGATTTTATCTTTTCTTTTTGCTTGAATCTCATGAATGATTTGAGCAAGCCTGATCCCATTCTCGAGTGTTTGCTGTCCGAAGAGGATGGGTACGATCTCAGCCGATGGCTTGACCATTTGCAGGAAAGGCAGTTGAACTTCCAGGGCATGCTCTTTCTGATGGGCATAGGAACTGAAATGAAATTCCGGATAGTTATCCAATTCGCTGAGCCATGATTGGTTGACCTTCACATTTCCAAGGGGTGTTTGGAAGTGACTGTATTTGCCTTGTGAAAATATAAAGTCATTGGAATGATGGCTGGGTGCAATGATCACAGCGACATCAAAATCAGATTTGGAAATGGCATGGAAACTCGAGGCAGCACAATCACCCGAGTAAACGTATCCCGCATGCGGACATACAATAGCGGAAACGGGATTTTGGAAGGAGACGGACTTTTTACCGGATAAAAATCTGTTGATATCGGCAGATAAAACAGCCGGATCAGCCGGATAAAACATTCCGGCGACAGATTCTTTACGAATCGAATCCATGTACGCTCCCATAATCTAAATTACTAACGGTTGTGAAGTTATGAATATCATTCATACACCTATTGAACGCAATGGCATAAAATGTCATGGCAAAAAAAAAGTCAATGAGATTTCCTAAAAGATGTTTATCGTAGTGTATATCTTCTCAAAATAGAAGTGGACAATCAAAAATATGGAGGATTGATTATTATTCACAAACAAGTTGTTTAAGATGATTGTTTATCGAATTTATCAGTTTCATCAATATAAGTTGAAACTGCACTTATTTCAGACACAAATTCTCTCTATGGTGTGAAATGAAGACAATTGACAAGAATCTAAGATAAATTTATCGGGATTTCTTAAAAAAAGGTTTGCTTTTAAAAACAAAATATTTAATATGTCAATTGTCATGTTTTTAAAAACTATATAAACAGTGCTAAACTGACATAGATTGACATGTAAATAAGTTACGCAACCCAAAAAGGAGACTACTATGAAACACAAAGCTGAGAAATTCCTCGATATCACGAACAGACTCGCCAATATGCTGAATGAACGTGATTTCTCTCAAAAGGCATGCATCCAGACAGGTAAGATGGAATGCTCTTTACTCCAGTATCTGCATACTGTAAAGAAACCCGTCAGCATGAATGAACTGGCAAAGGAACTGAATGTCTCTCACAGCCGTATCACCAGGATCATGGACAATTTAGTGCAGAAGAGCCTGGTTTCACGTCAGCATTCTGAAATCGACCGTCGTCGCTGGTTTGCAACCATCACTGAGGAGGGAAGAAAACTTGCTGAATTCAGCGAACAGAGTATTTTGAAACAGCAGGAAAAAGTCCTGACTAAACTGACGAATGAGCAAGCTGATGGTTTGTATGAATTTCTTCATCTTTATGTAAAGGTTTATGATGAAGTACTGAAGGAAGAAGGGGCTCCAAGGAGTGATTTCTAAAACTTCAGTTTCATGGACAGGTGGCATGCATTTCGATGCCGATGTGAATTCATATCGGGTCATGATGGATGCTGATTCTGAACATGGCGGCAGCGGAGGGGGCACAACACCGAAACCTTTGCTTCTTGTATCACTTGCAGGTTGCACGGGGATGGATGTTGTATCTCTGCTGGAAAAAATGAGAGTTGAAAATTATCAGTTAAGGATTGATGTGGAAGGTGAACTCACCGATGATTTTCCCATGATTTATCATACGATACACTTGCATTATCATATTTCAGGGGAGCAGGTTCCACAGAATTTCGTGACGCGTGCCATCGAATTATCACAGACGAGATATTGCGGTGTTTACGCTATGCTGAGCAAATCTTCACGGATTTTAACCAAGATTTTCATTAATGACAAGGAGATATCATGAGAAAATCCATGATCATATTACTCGTCATCGTGATGGTTCTTCCCGTTATGCTGAGTTCGAAACCCACCAAAAAGAAACCCGCTAATGAAGTATTAACATGGATGACAGATTTCGAACAGGCAAAATCAATGGCAAAAGAACATAAAGTTCCGATCTTGATTGATTTCACAGGCTCTGATTGGTGTATTTGGTGTAAAAGACTAAGCAATGAAGTGTTCGAGCAGAAGGCATTCACTGATTACGCCAAGAAGAATCTGGTTCTTTTAAAGATCGATTTTCCAAGAGCACTACCACAGTCTGACGCATTAAAAAAACAGAATCGGACAATGGCGCAACAATACAATATCGAAGGTTATCCGACCATCATATTGGTTGATGCAAATGGAAAGGAGATCAATCGCACGGGTTATCAGCCCGGTGGAGCCGAGAATTATGTCAATCACATCAAACTCCTACTCGGTAAACAGACGAAGTAATTGAAGATAATCCTTTGCCCGGTTTTATACCGGGCTTTTTTTTTATATTTGGATACAAGGATGCTTACATAGAAAGCGCACGCTTTGAAAATAATCCTTGACCGTTGGATTTCAGTTTTCGACATTCCATTATAGATTTAATAAGGAATAAGTGGAGAGAGCAATGAATATTCGATTTAGAGATGTATCTTCCGGAATCGTGGAAGCTCGTGCAGTCATTGAGTTCGGGAACGGTGTTTATATTAATGAAGTTACGGTCCTGAACAGGGAAAACAAACTTGAAATTGAGTTGCCGCAAAAGGCATTCAAGGGAAAAGACTCCAAAATGCACTACATCGATATCATTACTTTTGAGAATGAAGATAAGAAAACGCTGTTCGAGTTGGAAGTCAAAGACGCTTATCTTGAATGGAGAAAGGAAAATAAAAAAGTTCTAATCTATGAAGCCTGATTTTATTGAACATGCCTTCCTTGTGGGAGTTTGTGACAAAAAGAACGAGAAGGTACGAAAGCAATTTCAGGATAGCATGGATGAACTTGAATCACTTGCGGGAACCGTGAATGTACAAGTTGTTGCCCGTTATTCACAGGTACTGGAGAAACCCAATTCCAAGACATATATCGGCTCAGGTAAACTGAAGGAGATTAAACAACATCTGCATGAATCCGACATTGATACACTCATTTTCAATGACAACCTAACTCCTTCCCAGGCAAAGAATATTTCCACAGTCACACATTGCAATGTGGTGGATAGAACAGAGCTGATCCTTGCCATCTTTGCCCAGCATGCCCGCACAAATGCCTCCAAACTTCAAGTGGAACTTGCCCAGCAGGAATATAATTACTCCAAGCTAAGAAATCTCTGGCAGCATCTTTCGAGGATCGAAGGAGGCATCGGCATGAGAGGACCTGGTGAGAAACAGCTTGAAATCGATAGACGGACCGTTCAAAAACGTATATCGATCCTGAAAGCCAAACTG
>DAONDQ010000127.1:0-7630 GCA_035402645.1 Candidatus Cloacimonadota bacterium
CCAACGACCTGCCTGAAAACTGGCGTGATTTCAACAAGAAGTTCATCCCCGTCTGGCTTAAAGAACACCCAGAGAAAAAGAAGATTGCTGCTGGCTTGGCTTGTGGCATGCTATGGACCATCTGCAAAGGATTGAACAAGGGAGATGTAGTTTTATCTCCCGATGGTGGCGGCAACTATTATATCGGTGAAATCTCAGGCAACTATTATTACAGACCCGATGACATCCTTCCTCATCGAAGAGATATCATGTGGTCAAAGAATGTCATCCAGAAGCCTGACATAAGTCCTGAATTGCAACGTTCAATGGGATCAATAGGCACGACCAGTGATGTATCAGGATATGCAGAAGAAATCGAAAAGCTTATTAGCAGCGGACCTGTTCCGACCATTTTTTCCAATGATGAAACCGTGGAAGATCCCTCGGTTTTTGCCTTAGAGAAGCATCTGGAAGAATTCCTGGTTCAGAACTGGAATCAAACATTGCTCGGAAAGCACTATGATATATATGAGGACGGGGAGTTCTTTGGTCAGCAATACCAAACCGATACAGGGGCAATCGACATCTTAGCCATCAGCAAAGACAAGAAAACATTACTCGTGGTTGAATTGAAGAAAGGTCGGGCAAGCGATAATGTAGTAGGGCAAATTCAGCGATACATGGGGTATGTAAAAGAAGAACTGGCTGAAGCAAATCAAACGGTGCGTGGCGTTATCATAGCACTGGAAGACGATATACGAATTAAAAGAGCACTCTCCGTAGCAAACAATATTGATTTCTATAAGTATCAGGTCAGTTTCAAACTTTACAAGTAAACGCCATGACCGAATTCGGAAAACCTGAACGTCATACCCAGAACCGAATCATCCAATTGTTTCAGGATGAGTTGGGGTATGATTATCTCGGCAATTGGGAAGACCGCAAAGGCAACAGCAACATTGAAGAAGCCCTGTTAACAAGATTTTTACTTAAGCAGGGATATTCAGATAATTTGATAAAGCGGTCAATCTATGATTTGCGAACTGCTGCCAACAATCCCAATAATAGCCTGTACACCAACAACAAAGAAGTCTATCAGTTACTCCGATATGGTAAAAATGTTCAACCTGAGGCAGGCAGGCATTATGAGAACGTTGCCTTTATTGACTGGCAGCATCCTGAAAATAATGATTTTTGCATTGCCGAAGAAGTAACCTTTCTTGGCAATCGGGAGAAGCGACCCGATATTGTGTTATATATCAATGGTATTGCTGTCGGGGTCATCGAACTGAAACGCAGTACGGTCAGCGTCAATGACGGCATCAGGCAGAGTATTGTAAACCAGCAGCCAGAGTTCATCCAGTCATTCTTCTCCACCGTCCAGTACATCTTTGCAGGCAATGATACAGAAGGTCTGCGTTATGGCACAATAGGAACCCCTGAGAAATACTACCTGCAATGGAAGGAAGATATTGAAGACATAAGCAGGCTGCAACTGGACAAGTACCTGATTAAGATTTGTAACAAGACCCGTTTCATTGAACTTCTTTACGATTTCGTTCTCTTTGATGCAGGGGTCAAGAAACTGCCACGGGTGCATCAGTATTTCGGCATTAAGGCAGCACAGCAATCTGTCAGCCGATACGAAGGAGGCATCATATGGCACACGCAGGGCAGCGGCAAGAGCATCGTCATGGTATTGCTGGCAAAGTGGATTCTGGAGAATAACCCGAACGCCAGAGTCATCATCCTGACCGACCGTGACGAACTGGATAAGCAGATAGAAGGCGTATTCCGGGATGCTGACGAGAAAATTTACCGAACACAGAGTGGCAGGGATTTAATGTTCCAGTTGGGACAGGCATTACCGAGGCTGTTCTGTACTCTGATACACAAGTTCGGCAGAAGGGACATAGATAACTTCAACCAGTTCATTCAGGAACTGGAGAGCCAGCCATCGACGGCTGTGGGTGAACTGTTCATCTTCGTAGATGAATGCCATCGCACACAGAGCGGTAAGCTGCACCGCACCATGAAAGCCATCCTGCCAAATGCGGTTTTCATTGGATTCACGGGTACACCTTTGCTCAGGAAAGACAAGCAAACAAGTATTGAAGTGTTTGGGAGGTATATCCATACTTATAAGTTCAATGAAGGAGTTACCGATAAAGTCATTCTGGATTTGATTTATGAAGCGCGGGACATCGACCAGAAACTCACATCTACCCGGAAAATCGATGAGTGGTTTGAAGTAAAAACCAGAGGATTGAACGAGTTCCAGAAGTCGGAGTTGAAAAAGAAGTGGGGGACAATGCAGAATGTGCTCAGCAGTCGTTCACGGATGGAGAAGGTGGTATGTGATATTGTTTTTGATTTCAATACCAAACCCAGGCTATCGTCCGAAAGGGGCAATGCCCTGCTTATCGCATCATCCATTTACGAAGCCTGCAAGTATTACGAAATCTTCCAGAAAACGGAACTGGGCAAAAAGAGTGCGATTGTCACTTCCTATAACCCCAATTCGCAGGACATCACCACCGAAGACACAGGCGCAAACACGGAAACCGATAAGGAGTACATCTACAAACTTTATCAGGAAATCCTGAAGGATGTCAAGATTCAGGCTAACAAGTCCAAGACCGAGAGTTATGAGGACTGGGCAAAGCTGAAGTTTGTGGACGAACCAGCCACCATGAAGTTGTTGATTGTGGTATCCAAACTGCTGACGGGGTTCGATGCTCCGAGTTGCACCTACCTATATATCGATAAATCCATGCAAGACCACGGATTGTTTCAGGCAATTTGCAGGGTAAACAGGCTGGATGGAGAAGATAAGACTTTTGGATATATAGTTGATTATAAAGATCTTTTCAAACAGGTGGAAGATGCTGTTGCCGTTTATACATCCGAACTCGATTACGATGAATTTGAGAAAAAGGATGTAGATATACTGCTGCAAAACAGGCTGAAAGCAGGCAAGGAAAGGCTGGATGAAGCACTTGAAGAAATAGCATTGCTTTGTGAGCCTGTACCAATGCCCAAAGATACTTTGGCATACATTCATTATTTCTGTGGCAATCCCGAAGTGCCAGAGGAACTAAAGGCTAGAGAACCACAACGCAATGAACTATATAAGCACACAGTTGCCTTAATTCGTGCCTTTGCCAACATTGCAGATGAAATGGATTTGGCTGGTTATTCCAATACTGAAATCGAAAGCATTAAAAAAGAGATTAACAATTACATCGCACTTCGGGAGGAAATCAGAAAAGCAAGCGGTGAGACATTGGACATGAAGACCTATGAAGCCGATATGCGTCATCTCATCGACACGTATATTCAGGCTGATGAACCTGTGAAGATATCTCCGTTTGATGACATGACATTGATGGAAATTATCGAAAAAGTTGGGATTCATGAAGCCGTAAATAACTTACCCAAGGGAATCAGGAAGGACAGGTGCGCCATCGCGGAAACTATCGAAAATAACGTCCGCAGGAAAATCATCAGGGAGTATCTGGTTGACCCCTCTTTCTATGAGAACATGTCCACGCTGCTCGGTGAAATCATTAAGGAAAGAAAGAATAATGCGATTAATTACGAAGAATACCTGAAGAAGATAGCCGACCTTGTAAGGCAGGTTAACGAAGGAAAGGCTGACGATACCCCTTCAGAGTTGAAAACACCAGCGCAACGGGCGTTGTACAATAACCTTGGCAAAGACATTCAGCTTGCCACAATGCTTGATGCTGCTATAAAAAATACTCCACGTGATGGATTTAGGGGTTTTCTACCCAAAGAAAGAATGATAAAGGCTGCTATCTATAATACTCTGAAGAATTATTCAAAAGATAATGATGGTATCACTTTAGGTGAACCACCCGTCAAATACAATCTTGTCGAAACTGTTGAACGACTTTTTAAAATCATTGTCGAGCAGAAGGAATACTGATGGATACAATACAACTGGGTGATATGGTGATTGAGGTGGAACGCAAGGATATCAAGAATATTCATCTCAGCGTTTATCCGCCTGTGGGCAAGGTTCATATTTCAGCACCCAATCGTATGGATTTGGACACCATAAGGGTTTTTGCCATTGCTAAACTCAAATGGATAAGGAAGCAGCAGGAAACTTTTAAAAAACAACAACGGGAAACCCTAAGGGAATACCTGACCCGAGAAAGTCATTACTTCCTTGGGGAAAGATATTTGCTGAAAGTAGTAGAACAGGATGCAAGTCCCAAAATCATTCTCAATAAGAAAGAAATACAGATGGTTGTCCGACCTGAAACCTCTCAGGAGAAGAAACGGGAGATATTAGAAGACTGGTATCGTTCAGAGTTGAAGAGGATTATTCCTCCGATGATTGAAAACTGGGAGAACAGAATCGGAGTCAAAGCCAATGAATTTGGCATAAAAAAGATGCGTACCAAGTGGGGGACATGCAATCCTGAAGCGAAGCGCCTCTGGCTTAATCTTGAGTTAGCCAAGAAACCCTTGGAATGCATCGAATACATAGTGGTTCACGAACTGGTTCATCTTATTGAACCCAGTCATAATGAACGATTCATTGCTTTACTTGATGAGCATATGCCGAAGTGGAAGTTTTACCGGGATGAGTTAAATCGGCTACCGTTTGGGCATTTGGAGTGGAAGTATTAATTCTGATCTAAATATAAATACGCACTCCTCGCAAAGTTATGCCATTGGTATTCTTCTATTTGGAGCAGAATTACAGATTATACAGCTTATTTTCCAGTTCAGTTCGAGCTCATATTTTGGTTTGTGGATTTAATATGGAAAATTCGTAAGAGACATTTATATTAATCATTTTATTTGTTTTTCTTTTTCATCTTTTTTTCCTTTGCATTAACAAATATTGCCAATATCACTTGTATGAAAACAAATTCTTTTATCACTCTGTTAATCTTGATGATACCCAGTATTGCATTCGCCGAAAGCGATAATTCACAAACAAAAATGGCTCTACGATAGCGGCAACCGTCATTTTCGTTATTGTTACCAGTATCGTTCGTTCTTTTCGAGGGGGGGGGAAGAACAAGGATTAAATCCCAACCAATTTATAACACTAAAAACAACAAGTTAATTTGTTCAAAATAAAATAGCTAATCAAGTCATGAGTTTCATAAGTTTTATGATGAAAAATGGTCCAGGATCTCCTGGAAGCATTTGCAAAAATTTTGGTAAAGTCTTTAAAATTAAAAGAATGGACCATCCTTATTGGGATAACATTTCCATTTTCGAGGACATTTTACAAGCGCGATATCCCCTTATGCATCCTGAGAAAGTAAAATATCTTGTAATATGTACACAAGGTGACTTCCTTCTGTTTATTTTTATGATCACTTTGTATCAGAATCAGGATCAATTCAATCCTCAAAACAGTCAATGGGATCCTGCAATTAATGCAATATTTGAAGTAGCATCGAGTAACTTCCCAGAATTTGTAAACATGGATTTCGATGAATTTTGCATCGAAAGCCAATCTGCATATAGCACACTAATTTACTACATGTAGAATATAGCAGGACATTCACAGACAAATCTGCAAATTTCGGATTGTCTGTATTGTTCTAACTTGTAACTTATATTACTATTAGAGAAACTAATGTCGTAATTGAGATGCATTTTATTATATTTGTGGTCATCGCTTTGATAAGCTATATCGACCATAGTAATGAGCCACGTGCAATTGGAATTGCATTTGAATTTTTATTACTTTGTGTTGTAGCAATGGTAGTTCATAATTTTCTTGAGAGAATAAATAATGAATAATAAGTTGCTTATGCAGAAGTGTTTTATAAGTTGTAATGATTGAAGCTAGAAGCAGATAACGAGCGAATCATAGATTTTTAACCATTAATATTAGCAGTGGAGTCCAGAATCCACTTAAAAAAACGGGGCGAAACCGAAAAGCCATACGAGTAGGGATTATAAGACAATAATTATGACCTGGCTCTGGGTAATTTTAATTGTAGCTTTAATAGGTGGATTGATAGGATATTTCAGCTCTGACAAAAACAAAGGAGAAAACGCATTAGGCGGTGCGGTTGCTGGAGGAATGGGTTGTGGGTATATTATTTTACAAATCTTTCTGGCATTAGTCGGAATTTGGTTATTAATTAAATTGGGCAGTTGGTTGTTTAGCTAGAGAATAATACTTGCCAACTCAACGCTTGACCACCACCTGACTCACAGTCGTTTTCTTTTAAACTGATTAAAAGATTCTATGACTGAGCCACTTGGAAAGCCTGTCGAATATAACTTCTCCACAAGTAAGGAAACGCAGATAATACGTTATATAAGTATATTCCTAGCGAATTCCCGCATCCTTTTCTTGTTTACCGAGATGTAGGGTTTTATCGAACGGTAATCCTGGTGACCGGTCATGTTCATCACATCCTGGACCGGCACCCCTTTCTCCAGCATGACAGAAACAAAGGTTTTACGCCCCAGGTGGGAACCGGCTACCTCATATAATGGATGGATCGTCTCGATCTCGTTACGGTCTTGTAGGGCTCGTTTGACCACAGGACGGTCTATCCCGCAATCTTTGAGGAACAGTTTAAGGTATTCATCGAATTTCTGGGAAGAGATCTTCGGGGGACGCCCGCCCCAACGTTCCAGTATCTCCTTGGCGATGGGGAACAAAGGTACACACGCCCGTGATTTGGTTTTCAACGCACTGTACTCGATCAAGCCGTCGTGCATCCAAGCCGGATGGAACCTCTGGGAGTCGCTATATCGCATTGCTGTATGAGCCAGGAAAAGGAACAGGTCCTTGGTCTTGGCTTTGAACCCGAAGGCAGGCGTAAGCTTCACGATGTCCAGTTCATCAGCGGTCAATGCTATTACCTCTGGTTGGTAATCCCGGTACGTCACGAAGTCGTTCTTGAAGTCAGGGTATGTCTTATTCAGGAATGCCTTGAGTACGGCAGCATGCTTGGCAACCGTGTTATTGAACAGGTCCTTTTTAACGAACATGAACAGGACGAACCGCTCGAACACCGCTTTATTAAATGTGAGAATATCCAGGGGTTCACCCGAATACTCCTCGAACTCCTTCAGTATAGCTAAGGTGTACTTTCGGTTCTTCAGGGTGCTGTTCTTAAACCGCCCCTTGCTCTCGTCTATCCATTTCTGGAAGTCCTGGAGCATGGTAAACTTGATGACTGTACCGACATACCCGCTAAGGTCTATCATTTCGGATTGTTCCAGTTTGACCAGCCGGTCCCGGACGGCGTCCGCGGTCACCTCGCCGGCAGTTTTCACATCGGCGATTGCCTGAAGAAATACCCGGGTGGTCCGGTCAATGACCTCCATGTAATGGTCATAATCTGGATGATTTTTAGACAAAATATTATTTATCCAAAAAAGACGATCAATTTTCAGCCCTGTACTCTTCCTAACTCGCTGACCTTGTATGGTACAAACTACGTACAAAGTGGTACAGATTTTGACTGTTTTGAGGCTCGTATACAGCATAGCTCCATTTGTTTAGACCTTAAATTATTGTTGAATTAATTTGCTGTGTGCCTACATACATAAGGGCGGAAGTCGTATCGAGAAAACTGAATTTGAAAACAGTTTTGACCGGGGTTCGAGTCCCCGCGGGGAGACTTCAATT
>DAONDQ010000128.1:0-7614 GCA_035402645.1 Candidatus Cloacimonadota bacterium
TCCCATTCTTCAAAATGCCCAGGTAAACTCCTGTTCTCAAATCATGGATATCCAACACAGCTTCTTCATTTATAGTTTGCTCAGAATTGAGGATATAAGTTCTGACCTTTTGTCCCCTGATATTATACAATTCAAATATGCAGGAAGGCTGAAAAGCCTTGGAAGAGAACCTTACATGGATTTTAGTATTCATTGTTGAAGATGGATTGGGATAAATATCAAGTTTGGAGATAGGCGCAGCAACTTCATCGTCCACCGGTGTACTCCCACTGTAAAAGCGAATGTCGGTCGGTGACATTCCTACAGTATAGGTGTGCATGACAACACCCTCCTGGTTTACCAGCCGAACGATCCCGTTCTGCCCCCACTGGGCATCGACGATGCCGACATAATCACTGTTTCCCCATACACATGAACCTCCGGGGGTAAACGGATTGGAAATGGAGTTCATAATGCTCAGGGTTTGTGTATTGTAACGGTATATCCCCGTATTCAAACCTTCTGCAACGTAGGCTATATGTCCCGGACTGATCCAGATATTCCCCAAGTTACCACCAATGGTCAGGGTATTGGAGACAGAATCTGTATTGGGATCGATCAGGCAAATCTTACCGTTAATATCTGACCAGTTCCCAGTGCAGACAACATGGACATAACCATCAGCATAGGCAAGATATTGAGGATTCATTTCCACTGGGATGGTGTCGAGTATGGAAAAGCTATCCAGATTGATGACGGAAACCGTGCTCGGTGTATAATTTGGATAATTCCCGGTATTAGCAACATACAGCTTATTATCAGCGACACACATTCCTACCGGTCCTAAACCCACAGAAATGCTATTTGTAACCTGATCTGTCAGCAAAGAGACTTTATATACCTTATTGGTAAATAACCCTGTAACATAGGCGAAATCGCCTTGTATGGTAATATCATAAGGATTCGATGAATCAGCAATAAAGATATTCGTTACTGTATGACCTGTCTCGAGGTCTATCTTCTGAACACTATTGGCACCTGATATCACGACATAACCGAAATGGTCCTTGATTGCCATATGATTCGGTGCAAGACCCAGCATGGCAAATGTGTTGTTCACTTCATTCGTTTCAAGGTTGATCCTGGAAAGGGTCTGGCTGTAACTGTTAATGACGAAAACATCTGTACCGAATATTGTGGAAATCAGCATACAGAATGCAAGGCTAAGGGATAATCTCAAGGCTTTCCTCCATGTAATGTATATTTGATATTCATTTGTATTTGCCAGTTGAATCCCGGTTGAGGGATATAGGGATATATTTCATACCGATGATTCAGAATATTATTGGTCATCAGGCTTATATTCTCCTGCCATTTCCCTTGCTGGAATTGAACTCCTGTCTCAGCATCGAAAATGCCATAGGCTTTGAGAGGGGGAAGCAGATTATCAGTCTTTGTCCACTGCTTACCGGTATAATGATAGAACAGGTGAAAATACTCCCGGTTCAAATCAATGAGAACCCCGAGTCGAAACAGATCCCGAGGTAAATAGACAAGATTCTGTCCATAAAAGGCAGATTGGCTGCCGTCAGGTAAAAGTGACCTGTCAATTGCAGTTGTATGCGTATAGCTGCCCGTAATGGTAAGAATCGAAAGCGGATTTGCAGAACCTTCGCAGATCAGGGTCTTCATCTGTGCCTGGGCTATATTGACAGGTTTCCAGACACCACCCCACTGGTAGGTTTGTATCCAGAGGATCATGTCTTTCAGTTCATTCTGATGATAGGTTGCAGAGAAGGAATAATAATCGTATTTTATCTTTCCGAATATCTGCCAACCTTCTGATCGTTCGGGTTTGAGGTCTGTATTTCCTATTGCCTGGGCATCTCCCTTCCAATATAAACTATAGAAAGCCGGAACTGTAAAACCTGTTCCGTAAGAGCCCCCAATAGTCATATCACACCAGGTCTTATAAGTGGTATCACCTGCAAAACGATATGTGGAAAAGTGGTCAAACGTCTCGTGATGATCAATCCTTCCATTGATTGATCCATGGATCAGGAATGTAGATGTTTCCTTGGCATATTCAATCTGCTGTCCTGCTGCAACAAGCTGTTGCGATTTTTCAGGTATATCATTTTGAGGTGATGTAGGTTCTCTGTATGTAAAATTCTCTTTCCAAAATTCAAATAAAGAATGGCTTTTCAGGACGTTCCAGTTGAGATCATAGCTGCTCTGGAGTCCAGACTTGTGTAATGTATTGCGACTTTGCATCGAATACACCGGTAATGTAGCATGTGTATTATCGTAGACTGTATTCTCTTTATTCTGATATATAGACAGATGAAATTTGCCATATCGGGATGCCTGATTCGCTTCCAGTGACTGTCTCAAGACATCTCCGGTAAGCCTGGCATCCTGATAAACGAGCAGGAAATTCACAGGACCAGGCAATTCTTTATTAAAATCCTGAAAATCGCAGAGATAATGAAAGTTCCAATTCTGATCGACGAGCCCAGTTTGCAGCATATAATTACGAACAAATTTATGATTGTCCTTTCGGATTTGATAATCACCTGAATTGCTTTTATACTTGAAGTCATTATCTGCTTCCTGCCTGCTGTAGAGGAACATTGTCTGCAATACGGGCGTAGTTAGAAAACTTCTATACAAGCGTTTCTGGAGTCCATAACTTCCACTGCTGAAGGAAGTTTCAAAACTTGATAGCCCTTCACTTCCCCATTGTTTTGTAACCAGATTCAACGTGCCGCCCATCCCGCCACTACCGGAAATACTGGAGGTGTTGTTTTCAATCAATTCCACTTTTTCTAGAGATTCCAGGGGAATGGTCGAAAGGTCAAAATCCTCGCCTGCATTGTTGATCGGAATACCATCAAGAAGCACAGAAATGTGCCTGTCCTTGAACCCGAGCAGTGAGATTGTTTGCTTTTCCCCCGTTAATGGTGTACCTGTAAGCATGGCATTGGTTTCCTTGATGAGTATCTCGGGAAGCGTGGAAATGCGATTATCAAGGATGGATATGGACTTCAGTTCGGTCATTGGAGAAAGTTGCCCGGGGTATGATTGTCCTTCCACATGGACTCCCGGAAGGGGTACAGGATTTTTCTCGAGAGTGATGACATTCAGTTCATCATATTTTTCAAAAGAAACGGATTTACCCTTGTATCCAATCTTATAGAAATAGAGACTTTTATTAGTCGTGATAATATTCCAACTGAACATACCAAGACTATCAGTCGAAACTGTATTATACAGAGATTCAACCCATACCTGGGGAATGGGCTTGCCATCAGTATCCTTCACAATACCTTTGATCCAGTAGGCATGCAACGGTGCCATAAATAACAGCAACAGAAGGAAGATACCATTAAATCTCATGTGAGCAACTCAAACACGGGTGGAACTTGTCTTTCGTGGGAAGAGCAATGAAGGAATACCTGTATCTTCATTGAGTTTTACCTCAAGCTCAATGCCATAGAGGTTATGTAAAAGGTCAGTATTCACAACTTCGTTCGGTTTGCCAAAAGATACCAGCTTTCCATCCTTCAGGAAGTACAGGGTGTCGCAATAATTGGAAGCGAGATTGATATTGTGTGAAACAAGGATCACCAACTTGCTGTGCTGCTGAGATATTCCATGCAACAGATTCATGGTCTCGATCTGGTAATTGATGTCCAACTGGGAAAGGCTTTCATCGAGAAGGATCACATCTGTCTGCTGTACGAGAGCTCTTGCAATGAGCACTCTCTGCTTCTCACCACCACTCAATTCCAGGTAGTACTTCCTTGCCATGGCTGTCAGATGAAGCAATTCAAGAGTTTTATCGGCTATCTCCTCATCCAATGTTGAGTAATTCTGCCACAAAGACAGGTATGGGAACCTTCCCATCAGTACCAATTCACGAACCTGGTAGTCAAATTGGAATTCCAATTCCTGGGGAATCATGGCGATCTTCTTTGCCAAATCAAGCCTGTGCCAACTCGAAATACTTCTGCCATCATAATCAATATCACCACTGTGAATCGGCAGAAATCCGACCATTGTCTTTAAAAGGGTCGATTTCCCGGCACCGTTCGGTCCCAGGAGAGCACAGAATCCTTCTTCAGGAAACTGGAGATCAATTTCCTTCAAGACGGGTTTATCCGGATAACCGGAACTGAGGTTTCGAATTTCTATACGCATTTCATTCCTTTGTACAAGCTCTTTAAATACGGATTAAATCATAATTTTCAAAAATTCTCTTGCTAATATTTGCCAATTCCTACTATTTTACTATGTTATCTTTAGGAGATAAAAGAAAATGCAAATTACCACGAAAACTGAATACTCTGTACGTGCCCTGATCGAAGTCGGCATCCACGAGGGAAATCCTGTTTCCTTGCGTGAGATCTGCGCCGCACAGCAACTTCCTGAGAAGTACATGGAACAGTTATTCAGTAAATTGAAGAAAAAGAATATCATCATCAGTATACCCGGAGCACATGGCGGTTATAGGTTAGCCAGGGATGCAAAGGATATCAATATGCAGAACATCATGGATGCTGCCGAAGATAATTCATATCAGCCTTATTGTTCGGGAAAACCCGAAAATGAGTTCTGTATCGGCAATCCCTGTGTTTTGCAGCAATTGTGGCAGGACTTGCATCTACATATGAAAGGGTATCTGGAAACACTTACATTACAGCAAATCATGGACAGGATCAAGGAGGCTAGCCATGGATAAGAAGCATATATATCTCGATAACTGCATCACAACCCAACCCGCACCGGAAGTCATAGAAGCCATGCTTCCCTATTTAAGGGAAAAGTTCTGGTTTCCCGGCTCATTCATCAGTACGGGCGAAGCAATCAATGCAGATTTGGAAAGATATAAGGAAATCGTGGCAGGTTCTTTGAATGCAAAACCATCTGAGATTCATTTCACCAATGGTGGAACCCTTGCAAACAATATAGCAATCAAAGGTCTATTGGAACAGCATTCCGGAAAGGGAAAGCATATCATTTGCTCCATAGTGGATTATCCTGATATACTGACCAATGCCGCCTTCTTCGAAGAAGCTGGATTTGAAGTTACATATCTCAGTCCTGATCAGGAAGCATTCATCGATCTCGATGAATTGAAGGAAGCCATACGCCCTGATACGATTCTCTTCATGACCACAGCCGTGAATCATGTGGTTGGAACCATACAACCCTTGAAAAAGATAGAGCAAATTCTTCGTGCGGCTGATCATCATATCTTTTTCCATGTGGATGCATGCCAGGGATATGGAAAGATCCCATTGGATATGAAAGAACTGGATATCGATACAATGTCAATCAGTGCCCACAAGATACATGGTCCGCAGGGAATCGGTGCTCTCTACCTCAGGCAGGGAACCAAAATAGGACAGTACGTGCATGGTATCGCTCGCTTTGATGATCTGCAAACAGGCGGATTGAACTTTGCAAGTATCGCAGGATTTGCCAAAGCGGTGGAATTGCAGTTCTCAGATTTAAAGGGAAATATCTCTCGCCTGAGAGATTTATCTAACTATCTGCTGGAAAGCATACAGCAGAAGATTCCTTATGTGGAATTGAATGGACCACTTGGAGAAGGCAGGGCACCACATAATATGAATGTGACCTTCGATTATATCGAAGGTGAAGCCATCACCATGATGATGGATATGCATGGCATCACGGTTGCAACTGGAAGTGCCTGCGCTTCTGAAGGACTGAAGGCAAACTATGTCCTGATGGCAATCGGCAAGACCTTTGTGCAATCACATGGTTCCATGAAATTCACAGTCGGTCGCTACAATACAAGGGAAGAGATCGATTATACGGTCGATGTGATTGCCGAGATCGTTAAGGAACTCCGTTCCCGAAGTCCTCTTTTTCATGAAAACAAATAAAAAAATATAGAAGGAGAATGAAATGCAGTACTCTCAGAAAGTTTTAGACCATTTCATGCATCCCCATAATGTTGGGAAGATCGATTACCCTGATGCTGTTGCCACGGAAGGAAGCCCAGCTTGTGGAGATCAGGTGACAGTCTATATCAAGGTCAATCCGGAAAGTCTTGTGATCGAGGATGCTAAATTCCAGTCATATGGATGTGCTTCCAATATTGCCACTGCTTCCATCATCACGGACCTTGCCATCGGCAAGACGATCGAGCAGGCAAAAAACATTACCTGGCGTGATGCAATGGATGCACTTGATGGTCTTCCACCCGTAAAGGTTCATTGTTCCGTTTTGGCAGCGGATACACTCCGCAAGGCAATCACCAAGTTTGAGATCGATAAGGGATTGATCGAACCGCCGAAATTCAACAAAGATACCATTGTAGAGGAACTTCGCAAGATCATCTACCCGAAGGTGGGAGAAGATATCGTAACCCTGAAAATGGTGAAATATGTCGGATTCCAGGATGGTGAAGTCCTTGTTGATCTGGAGATCCCCAGTTTTGACCAGTATCGTGAAAACCTGGCTGAAGAAATCCGTGAACACTTGGCAGGATTTCCAGAAGTCAAGAACGTTCAGATTACAATGTAATAGAATTTTTTCCCTCTGCTACGGATTGCCTTATGCCATCTGGAGTAGGAATTAGCACACTATAACAATTTCAAAGAACAATGGGCAGGGACTTGGTTCCTGCCTTTTTTATTTGCTTAGGAGATAGATATTCCTATCTCTTGATCATCAGATATACGAATAATGGGCAGCCAATGAAGGCTGTGATAATGCCAACAGGAAGTTCCAATACGGTCAGATGCATGGCCAGAAAGTCACATATCAGCAAAAAAAGCGCACCACCCCAGATGGATAACGGAAATACTTTCTTTTGATCAGAGCCAAAGCGCAGTCGAACCATGTGAGGAACAATAAGACCAACAAACCCAATAATGCCCGCGTACGCTACCGTAATACCGGTTAGAATGGAAGATACGAAGAAGATATTTCGACGCAGTGATTTCACATCAACCCCGAGAGTCGTCGCCGCCAAATCCCCACTGGTCACAATATTCAACTTATTGGCAGAGAGAAGAAGGTATAGCATCAGGATTATGGATACCGCAAATAAACCAAGAAATACCAGCCATTCAGTATTGCTGAAAATATGTCCCAAATTCCCCATCAGGATGTTGATGATCACTGATATATCCTGCTGATTCAAATACATCAGCAAAGAAAGACAGGCTGAAAAGAACATGCCGGCAATGATACCTGAAAGCAGCAGTTTCACTTTATCAAAGTAACCTCTAGCATGGGCAAGTGTCCAGACAATAATCATCGTTAGGATTGCTCCACCAAAACCAAAAAGAGGCATCAGGACAGATAATCCTATGACTGCAGCCAATGTCGCAAAGAAAGCTCCCCCTGCTGAAATGCCCAGAATATATGGCTCTGCAAGTGGATTATTCAGCATCATCTGGTACGTAGAGCCTACACCTGCCAGAATCATGCCTGTCATGAGAGTCAGAAGGAATCGTGGTAATCTGACCTTCACCAGTACCCATTCACTGCTGATTCCCCAGGTGAGATAAAGGTAAAAGACAGCCACGGTCAGCAGGCTGAAAAAGGTGAGAAGGACTGGATTGTATGAAGTCTTGCCTTTCTCGTGCTCTA
>DAONDQ010000129.1:0-7575 GCA_035402645.1 Candidatus Cloacimonadota bacterium
GATTTGATGCTATCTTTTGATAACGGCGGTGGATGAGATTCTCAAATTCATATTTTATAATATTCACTAATTTATCATTTTTTAACTGATCTTCACTCAATTGTGCCAGTAAGCATTCCTGGATACTTCTCGCCGTAATCCCTGGCGGATCGAGATGAAGAAGGGTCTGGTGAATTTCCATGGCTCTCTCGGGTGAAATCCCATATTCAGCGGCATTTTCCTCTAAATGATAATCATTGGGTAGGAATCCATACTGATTCACACTGTCCAGCAAGTCTGTCGCAAAATCCAGTTCATTATCCTTGAATTGAAGAACATAGAGTTGCTGAAGGAAAGTGACCTTTCCGTCAACGACATATGGCACATACATCTCAGGACCGGTTTCTTCACCTTCATACCCTTTCGCTGTGATCTCGTGATGATATTCATTCCAATTGTCCAGGATCTCGCTAAGCTCTTTTACCTCTTCCACATTCTTGGACAATTCTTCTTCAACATTATCCTCAATATCGTTATCGTTTTCCTTGTTGGTATCAGGTTCGACTTCACTGACATCATCCTCGCTGTCCCTATCTTCACGCATTTCCAGCAAGGGGTTCGTGATCAGTTCCTGCTTAAGGTGCTGTTCCAACTCCATGATAGGCATCGCCAGCATTTGAAGGGATTGAAGCATTTTTGGCTTCAATTCCTGTTTCATCTTTAAACCCTGATAAAGGTTCAAGGAATGATAATCAGCCATTATTCTCCCATGGATTACTCAGGAAACTATTCCCCAAGTAAACTTTACGTGCTTGTTCGTCATTGATCAAGTCCTTCGTCTGACCCGATACGATTATCTTACCTTCAAATATGATATAGGCACGATCCACGATCTTCATGGTTTCTAGTACATTATGATCGGTGATCATGATCCCTATTTTCTTTGCCTTCAGCTTATGGATAATATCCTGAATATCTGCCACCGCTATCGGATCAACCCCGGCAAACGGTTCATCCATGAAAAGAAATGAGGGATTGGTAACCAATGAGCGTGTGATCTCGAGTTTTCTTCTTTCACCACCGGACAGGGTATATGCCTTTTGATCAGCTAATTTCGTAAGATTCAATTCAGCGAGGTATTCTTCCAATTTCCTGACTCTCTCTTTCTTCGGCAAGCCTGTGGTCTCGAGGATTGCCAAGATATTCTCCGCGACCGTCATTTTATGAAATATGGAAGGTGCCTGTGCAAGATAGCCAATACCCAATTGAGCCCTCTTATACATCGGCTTTTTGGTGATCTCGACATCATTGAAAAGAACTTTGCCCTCGTTCGGTTTGGTCAGACCCAGGATCATATAGAAAGTTGTGGTTTTCCCGGCACCGTTTGGTCCTAAAATGCCGACGACCTCACCCTGCTCAATATCGAGGCTGAGTTGATTCACAACTTTACGTTTTCCGTATATCTTTACCAATTCACGTGCTTCAATTCGATTCATTTGCATAAATAAATATTACCCTGCTCACTTGTTTTGTCAAGTTTTGTTATTCTTGAATTTGTATTTGCCTTTGATTTGCTTTTCCATTTTCATGATATCGACTTTATTATCCGGTTTGAATGTGATGGTCAGGTGCGCACCTGTCGCATCGTTATTTGCATAATCCTTTTTATCCGTTTGTTCTTGGACATAATGGTAGGATACATCACTTTCTGCATCAAACCGCCTGATCTCTCTGTTTTCAAAGAACATGGTGATGTATTTTGCCCGGCACCAATCGGTCGGGGTTTTCCCTTCTTCTTCAGAGAAATTCACGATGCAGGAATCTTCCAGTACAGCACGTTTCAGTTCCCGATTATCGAAATACAAATAGAAATTTACTGCCTGGGCATTCCCGAATGATGAATAAAAACGGGGGCTGCCCGTAAACACAGCTTTACTCTCATGATTGAGATAGATCAGGAAATCGCTGGTAGCCTGGTAGTCAGATGTATTGGCTTTTACATTGAATGTTGCGATCAGTTTTGAGAATTGTCGGAAATATTCCATCTTATCAGAAGAAATGCGTATCGAATCCTTTCCCGTAGCATAAACAACGGGATCTTTCATCAGATAACCATAACCATCCTTTTCCTTATATAGAAAATACCCGCAGGTGCCATACATCTTCTCGCGCTGATCATAGAAAGCAACACTATCCTGGCAGATCAGTCTTTTTTCCCTGGGATGATATTCTGCATTAGAAGCCCTGAATGTTCGTATTGTTTTATCCGGATGTGTTTCCTTCACATAAACATGGCTGCCAAGATTCATTTTATCCTGGGAACGGTAATATACAACACTATCTGCTTCGAGATACAGAGTGTCCCTTTTCACTTTGACATTCCCTTCCATGCGGGCAACCTTCTGCTTTTCCCAAATCAGGGAACGATTCGTCCAAAACTCTGCTTCGCCATAGAAAAAATGTACATTCCCGAGTAATTCAGTGATATATTCATTATTGACCTTACTGAGGAATAGATGATCTGCATTGATCAAACGATATGAAGTATCCTGGCTGGACTGAGTTTGCTTGTCCGTTTTTGCTGGCGTAGCAGCAGCAGGAAGCGAGAATATCAGATAAAGTAATATACTACCAATTAATATCTTTTTCATTCGCCCTTCCGGTGGCAGTCACTTGTTTCATCTCAGCAAAATTCAAATTACTGTCAGTTCGTAATGAGATTCCCTTCAGCACATTCCCTTCTCGAATCAATGTCACTTCTCCAGGTGCAACGATTTCATCGAAGGCACGCTCCCAAGTCAGGACTTCCGTTTCCAAAATTCCGTTGGGTGTAACGAGTTTGACATGACCGGTCGCTACAATACGGTTATTCACATCATCCACGATCGCCCTATTGGCAGACATTGTGGAATGTACTTTACCCGATTTGTCATAGGAAGTGATCCGGACATCAAATGCATCGAGAGTCTGTTTGTCATAGAACCGGTCAATTCTGGATGCATCCAGGACATAATCCGTGGAATCCCGATTCATGGATACAATATGAACCATAGTCGATTGCTCATCAGGATAATTCGGATTGATGATGCCTTTGGAAGGTTCCGCCATCTTCCGGCAACCTGTAAAGGTCAGGGACGAAAGAAGTAGAAGCAGTTCAAGAAGACTGAAGGTCAGCAAGGTAATTCTTGAGCGCAATTTCATAAAGTCCCTTTTGTGTAAGAATGTGTTCTATCAGTTCACGGACGGCTCCATCACCACCGCGTCTTGTGGATACAAAATTCACGATTTGCTTGATCGGTTCTATCGCATTGGACGGACATGCAGAAAATTCGACTACCTGAATCACCGGGAGATCATTCCAGTCATCTCCCATATAGGCAACATTCTTCATCTTCATATGAAGATCCTTGAGCAATGATTCCAGTTGTCGCTTTTTATTCTTCACACCCTGAAAAAGATATGGGATCTTCAACTCTTCACAACGTCTCTCTAGAGCGAGTGAATTTCTTCCGGAAATTACAACCGGTATGATATTTGCAGCATGCAGAAGGGCAAAGCCCAATCCATCCAATGTGCTGAACTGCTTGCTTTCCGTCATATCCTGGTCCAAAGTAATCTTCCCATCAGTCATGACCCCATCGCAGTCCAAGGCTACAATCCGAATATTATCATAATGTATAAAACTCATTTCAATCCTTCATTCGATTAAAATAGTGAAAGACAGTGATCCAAGATGTCCGGCATTTGCTCCAAAGCAACCATACTAGCGGCATCGCTCATGGCTTCATGAGGTCTGGGATGTGTTTCGATGAATAAGCCCTGCACTTTCCCCGTGGCAAGAGCAGCCCTTGCCATCATTCCCGCATATTCCGGAGTACCACCCGATACATTGAGAATCGAAGGTCGCTGCATGCTATGCGTTACATCATAAATGACTGGAAAGCCAAGATCGTTTAATATGGCAAAGCTTCGAAAATCCACAACCAGGTTATGATAACCGAATGTAGTTCCCCGCTCGGTCAGCATGACCTTAAAATTGTTTTGGGATGTTACTTTCTTCGCAGCCTGCTCCATATCCTCCGGTGCCATGAATTGCCCCTTCTTGATATTGATGATCCTGCCGCTCTTTGCAGCAGCGTGGATCAAGCTTGTCTGCCTTGAAAGAAAAGCGGGTATTTGAAGTATATCTGCTACAGAAGCAGCTTCTGCGATTTCGGTCGTTTCATGAACATCTGTGATAATGGGAACTTGGAAGGTCTCTTTGATCTTTTTCAAAATCGCAAGTCCACTAATAGACCCTGGTCCTGTGTAGGATGTTTCAGAGGTACGGTTTGCCTTTTGATAAGAGGATTTGAAAATCAGGAGAATATCTCTTTTTTGACAGAGTTTGATTAGAAATTCAGCCGTTTCAAACATGAGTGTTTCATCTTCGACAACGCATGGTCCTGCTATGAGAAAGAACTTCTGCGGGTGCTGAAGTTTATTGTATAAGTCCATGATTCCTCAATGTATGGTCTTGCTCAAGGCAAATTAATCCACTCCGTTATTCCTTCTGACTCCCAATCTTATCCATTATTGCATAGAGAATGAAACCAAGCAGCGTAATGGCGATAATGGAAAAGAAAAGACCGATGATCAGGGGATGTACATATCCAAATTTACCTTCCTCCTTGGCGTTCTTCTCGTCTTCCTTCTGCTCCTCGGTTTTGTAAACGGCCGGCTGGGTCGGTTCTTCAAGAGGTTGTTTCGTAAACGTGTCCTTGAATCTTTCGTCCTTGATCTTCTGTCCTTCCTGATAGACCTTTTCATTGCTGACCAGGGAAAATATCTGGTCAACAGCCAAATAGACCACAGCCATCATCAGAGTCATGACTAAAAGAAACATGACGATCTTAAGATCTGCCGGAACACCTTTGTGCCAGTATCGATGCGGTTGCATTCTCTTCATAGGCTCCCCGGTGGATGTAACGATCTAGCTCAGGGTTTTTGTCGTCTCCCATGAGAAATTTACATCCGTTCTACCAAAATGTCCATATGCGGATGTATTATTATAAATTGGTTTTCTCAAGTCAAGATATTCGATGATTCCTTTTACAGAAAGATTGAAATTCGCACGGATTTTTGCTTCAATTTCACGTTCATGTATCTGATTCGTGCCGAAAGTATCCACCATGACAGCGACAGGTTCGTGCTGTCCGATCACAAAACTAAGTTGGATTTCACATTCGCTGGCGAGCTTGGAGGCAACAACACTCTTGGCGATATGCCTTGCCATGTAACAGGCACTGCGGTCAACCTTTGTCGAATCCTTTCCTGAGAACGCACCGCCACCATGTCTTGCCCAACCGCCATAAGAATCGACAATGATCTTTCTGCCTGTCAATCCGGTATCAGCAGCCGGACCGCCATCTTCCCACATACCCAGGGGATTGATCATCTTGTTCACGTTGGTATAAGAGAAATCATACTTGCTTTCTTTTCTGACCTGCTCAATGGATGGGTTCACAACGAGTTCCTCGATCTTTTTCTTCATGGCTTCAAACTGTTCCGCATCCATCTTCTCATGCTGCGTGGAAATCACGATATTCATGAGTTCCACCGGATTCCGATCAATAAACCTGAAGGTACACTGCGATTTTGAGTCGGGCATGAGTTCGGGAATCTGTCCGTTTTTCCTGACTTTTGCAAGATTTTGTACCAATACGTGTGACAACACGATGGGAATCGGCATCAACTGCGATGTATGATCACAGGCGTAACCGAACATCAGCCCCTGGTCACCCGCACCAGGATTATCGGTCGAAGAGTTATCACGTAAAGCTCCTTCCTGTTCGTGAAGAAGGTTGATGATCTCACAATTATCATCAAAACCCTTATGCTTTTTCGTATATCCGATCTTTCGGATTGTATTCCGTACGATCTCACTGATCTTTTCTTGTGTAAAGGACGCTTGGGATGTGATTTCACCTGAAATGATCAACTTATCGGTCGTTGCAAGTGTCTCGCATGCCACTCTTGATTTTGGATCCTCGGCTATATATGCATCCAATATTGCATCTGATATCATATCACATACTTTGTCCGGATGTCCTTCTGAAACGGATTCCGAAGTGAACAGAAATTCCAATTTTGCTTCATCTTCATGATGCTTTACCATTTTTATCTCCTTATGATGTAATTTTCCAAATATAAAAAAAACGGCTTCAGTTATCCGCTGTAACTAAAGCCGTCCAAATTTCTTGGATTAAGTTTTAGCACATTTATTACGCGGAGCAAGCTATCAAATCACCGCTAATGATTTATCATTTCTCCCAAGGGAGACACACTGTAAAAAATGGTACATCCGCGGGGATTCGAACCCCAGACCCACTGATTAAGAGTCAGTTGCTCTACCAACTGAGCTACGGATGCACACAAGGTAATGTTAAGAAATTTCAACTCTCTGCTCTGTCAAACAAAATTTTTACCCTTCGTTATTCCCTTTATTGTTTTGATGGTTACCATAATCTATCAAAGCACTACAAAAAGCTCCTCATCTTTCGACTTGTGTTTATAAGGTGGGTAGTCATTTTGCTTTTTTTATAGTCTTGACCTGATTAAGCGCCATATATATAAATGGTTCAAAATATTGGAAGCGAGGGAAAAATGAAATCACATTTACTTATACTGATCTTTTTGCTTTTCGTGTGTCAAACCCTTATGGGTGTTGAAAATGGCATTATGGGCGGTATTGGCTCTGTGGGTTATACGGGCAGCGATGTCATTAACCTGGAATCATATGGAATTAATATACATGATAAGATGGGGTTTTATGCGAGTTATTTTCATTTCACAGATGAGAAAAACAACTTTCAATGGCGCAGTGAATTATCTATCACCAACAGGGGTGCAAAATTATCCGGGAATTTCCTGGGGCTGGCTGAGATTGACGGAAGTAATAATCTCTGGTATGTAGGTGTCCCTGTCACAGCGATTTTGAATGTTTCGCATAATGCAAATAGTAGATTGTACTCCGGTGCCGGTTTATCAGCCAATTTTGCAATCAGTGGAAATTCTGAATCCCACAGTGAAGGAGAAACATATCATTCCGATATGTATGATAACATGAATGTACTGACTATTGGCTACCAGTTATGTGTAGGGGTCAATTTCACTCATTCATTGATGGAAATCAGATACGACAGATCACTGGGGCACATATTTAAAGATTCGGGATCTGATTCGGAGTCAAAATCGGATTCAGGACTGAGTGTATATAATGATGCATTCTGGTTCCTAGTAGGTATCAAAATATAAAAAACACCGTAATCGAGCAGGATTCTCTTGAGAATTCTCTGCGAACAATAAGTATTCAACCACAAAATGAAAATTACGAAGACTAAACAAAACAGAAACTCATTGACGAGACTTTACATCATAAATAATTCAATCTTATCTTTAGATTACTGGTCGTTCAAAGGAGAATTCATATGAAACGAGTTTTAGGGATAGTCCTTCTATTGGGCTTGATCTTATGCCTTCAGGCTGATAATTTCCAGAATTTCAAATCCAAAGTCGTCAAATACCAACTTTCAAATGGTGCCACCTTATTAGTAT
>DAONDQ010000130.1:0-7449 GCA_035402645.1 Candidatus Cloacimonadota bacterium
CGATACATCCAGAATCGAACGCGGAAATTCTTGTTTAAAATCATCCGCAAAGGTGGAAGTGCAAGATAAGCCGCATTCCCTGATTGAATCGTATAGCTGTTGTACCTTGCCAATGCCAGACCAGTGTGTGGACCGCAAGTGGGATATGTTCCGACAGATTGCTGATCGAAAACCGCAGTCGATGGAGAGACAGGAATATTAAACCAACCAAGCGGAGGGAATAATGTTCCTTCGAACCCCTGGGTATAAGGGTAGGTAGTGATGGTTGGATCGTAACTTGTGCCTGTTACGGTCACGTCATGTGCTGTTTTCGTCAAAGTATCCGTAATTCTAACGATTGCAGATTTTACACCCAGCCCAGTTGCGCTGAAAGCAATGTTCACGGTCATTGTCTGACCGGAATTCAGTACTTTTGGATATGTGTTGCTGTCTGTCAGAACAAAATTCGTTGGATTCGTACCAGCCCTTGTTATTGAGCTTATCGTCAAGGCAGCACCACCCGTATTTGAAATCGTCAGTGTCTGAGCAGCACTGGTAGTGTTGACTATTGTCATACCGAAGTCAATGGAGCCGGGGTTGACATTAAAGGAAGCACCAGTGGGGATGTTACCCATCGTGATCTGTATGTTAGGTCTTTGTGATGATAATGTGCCGGTTCCTGTTGGAGCACTGCTATCAAGTTGCCAGTTTTCAACCATATTAGCTCCTGAAACTGAGTACTGGAATCCTGAACCACTCGAGGATCCGGTACCCGAACTGCCATAATTACATTCAACCAGCACAAGCAGATTGTTTCCTGAATATGGATAATCGGTGATATCCACATTCATCCAGGCATTTGCTGTTGGTGCAGTTATAGAAGCATCATAGACAAGTGTAGCTCCGCTGATCATGTTTGCCCAAGTATCGGCAGATAAACTGGTTGCAGTGACGGTCTTCAAATAAATCTTTGTCGGTATGGCTGCTGTTGTAGCGATTGTCGGATACCATCCAAGGTTATTGACAGTTCCTGATAGAGGCACTTCTGTAGAAAGAAAGAGGTTTGCACTTCTCTCAAACCCGTAGTAGGTTGTGACAGGTCTTCTGGAAGTTGTTGTTTCCGTTCCTATCGTAATGATGGAGCTGTTATGCGGTGTTGCAGATACTGTGTTGGTAGCTGAAGATTCACCGGTTGGACTGGAATATACAGCCGTCACATAATAAGTATAAGTTGTACCGTTGATGACAGATGTATCGTCATAGGCTACACCCGTTTGGGTCGTTAGATACGTAGAATTCCTGTATATTTTGTATCCGGTTAGTGTGGTACCGGCAGCAGGTACGGCTGCAGTCCAACTCAATGATACTTTCGCATTCGTCCCATTCGCAGTTAATGTACCGGGTGCATTGAAAACAGCGTTCGGCCAGGCGATATAATCCACCCAGGCACAATCAGATCCGGATGTGACACTTCCATCCTTCATATATTCCCATTTCAGGATGTGATCCCCACCGGTGATATTGAAAGCAGCCATTGACCAGGCTACTTCCCCTGACCATTGACCTTTTACGACCCCGTCGATATAGAATTTAAGATAATCGTATCCAGATTCTGAAGAGACTTTGTAGAAGAAGCTTACCTGCCCTGTCACTTCCGGAACAGTCAGTTGCATAGCAGTTGATTGGCTATGGGTTATAGTACCTGATTTTGCACTCTTGGCTCCATTAAAATATGTCGATGTATCGATTGACCAGGATGCATTACCCGATAGAATCCATGGATAGGACGCAAAGTTATTCTCAAAGTTCTCATCCAGGTCAAATAAAGGATCCAGATTGCTATAGGTAAAAGTAATGGAATTACCTGCTGAACTGCCTATATTCGTTAAATTGAGGTTTCCATTGGAATCATCATATAAATAAGGCTTGGGATTCGTATAGTTATTGATTAAAGTACGACCTGCTTCCACACTGAAATAGGCACTGCTGACATCGCCATTCACGGTCGTTGTACCGTTTGGACGATATACATACACTTCATCGGGTGGACCGTCAGCATTCCCAGATGCTGCAGTATTAATTCGATAAACAAGCAATCCACTACCGGGCAAGCTGGATTCAAATGTCCCTGTTTTCTTTCTGTACTCCAACACAAAATATTGTCCTGAGTTTGGTGAATTGATTCTATAGCAATTATTCGTGGAAGTAGCCAGGGAATTCAAAGTATAGGTTCCGGGTGTACTGATCACGGGTATGCTGCTGATCCATAGTCCATATTTGTATTTCATATATGCACCCATGTGCTGGGGCGGGTTCTGATCGGATTCCATGATATCCCAACTTCCAACCGGGGAAACCGGTTGAGTAGTATAGTGGTACAAATCAGGTGCACCGAGTGAATGGAACATTTCATGGCAGAGAACTCCCACTCCTCGTGAAGCCATGAAGAGGGAAAGCTGGAAATTGTAATCATAGACTCTCTTGCCGTTGATGTAGGCATACTGGGAATAAAGACTCCAACGATGAGGCCAAAGGAGTTCCGCCCAACCGTCTGAATTTCCTTGAATGATGAAGCACACGTTATCAACCTTGCCATCGCCATCTGCATCAACGGTCAAGGTGGATGGAATACCTGAACTTACACCATTGACAGCATTCACAAGAAGAGTATGCTCCCTTGAAGTGCTGTTTGAACTTGTGTATCCGTCAGGATTGGTCGTTGCATCGTACGGACTATAATAAGCGCGGGGATGACTATCCTGATAACTTAGGACAGTCGTGCTTGGAGCGGGATAAAAGGTAGTGCTGATATTCAGTTGTCCGTAGGAAGCCTCGCTGAAGTAATTCTGCATTGTATTTCCACTCATTCCATTGAACATGGAACTGTATGTTGTGATCGGGTCTGTGAATTCAGATTGATCTGAGAAACGTATGAAGATCACGATGTTGTTAAGTGTACCCGAATGTGGAGCTCTTCCTTCGCCATGAGATATCATCTGCTGATATCGAAGCTTTCTGATCTGTCCAATCGTGTCAGGGGATTTATTCACTTGTGGCTGTATCCCACGGATTGCCGGATTATCTCTCCCTACGACAAAAGGCGAAGGGGCAATGTCTTTGCCCATCTGCATTGCATAAACATACCACCCTTTACTGTCACGCATGATGGTGTAGCCATCCTTATCATGCACCCAGTTATAGAACTCATCACCCGAAGCGAAAAGATTCAGGACAGAACCATCCGGTTGTTGGAGGGTGATTGGTTGATAGGTGACATAGGCTCCAAAAAGCAAAGAAGTACCCAGTAGAAAGATAGATAACAATAATAGTTGTAAAGTGAAATTCTTCATCCCATTTCTCCTTATAAGAAATCAATTTTTTTGTAAAATACCTATTACGATGTCAAGAGAATTGCAGAAATTATTTTTAATCTGAATTTGGCTCATTGATGTGGATATCATTAGGATGTTATTGAGAGCGTTATTGTTTGAATAAATACATGAAGAAAACCAAAAATCGGAGAAGGCATTTCATGAAATTATTGTATATCTACCTTTTTTCTTGCCTATTTTGGAAGAATGAAGCACTTTGTTAAAAAGGAAAATACAGCATTCATATACTAGGAGGAATTATGTTACGTAAAATCATGTTCATCACTATGATATCACTCATCACCATATTCATGCTTGCATCTTGTTCTTCACAGAAGAAGGTTCAGAGGACATCACCAGACACCAGTATCGACTTGAGTGGTAGGTGGAATGATGTGGATTCAAGACAAGTCGCCGAAGAGATGGTCAAGGACGTGACCCAGCGTTCATGGCTGATGGATTTCGTACAGAAGGAAGGCAGAAAGCCTGTGGTCATTGTTGGGACGATCCGTAATCTTTCTACAGAGCATATCGAGATTGGGACTTTTGAAAGCGATATTGAACGTGAACTCATCAATGGTGGAAATGTCAAATTTGTAGCATCGAAAGCTGAGCGTAGTGAAGTCCGTTCCGAAAAAGAAGATCAGCAGACCAATGCATCCGAGGAAACCATGAAGAAGATGGCACAGGAAGTTGGTGCAGATTTCATGATGCAAGGTTCGATCAAAACAATATTCGATTCCATTGAAGGGAAACAGGTCAAATTCTATCAAGTTGATATGCAGTTGGTCAATGTTCAATCCAATGAAAAGGTTTGGATTGGCACAAAGAAGATCAAGAAACTCATATCCAAACCATCGACAAAGTGGTAATTAACAGATATTTGGGCTGAAATGCATATGAAAACTCAATTGCAGTATTTGTCTCTCATACTGCTTATGATACCGATTGTTTTATCATTAGGCTGTTCCAGCATGATGACATCCACATCCCAATATAATGGGACTGCTGCCATGCTGGAGCAGCATAATTACCAGGCTGCGATTAAACAGGTTGAAAGATCCAAGGGAAAGCAGTACAAGAAGAAAGATAGGGTGCTCTATTATCTTGATATGGGAATGTTATATCATTATGCTCAGGAATACGAGAAGAGCAATGAAATGCTGACCCTGGCTGAGAACAGCATGGAAGACCTGTATACGAAAAGTGTATCCAAAGCAGCATTGTCGATGCTGCTGAACGATAATGCTCTTGAATATTCCGGTGAGGATTATGAAGATATCTATACAAATGTCTTCAAAACCTTGAACTATTTGGAATTGAATCAATTTGATGATGCCTTTGTGGAGATCAAACGTATCAATATGAAGTTGGACCTTCTTGAAGATAAATATGGTAAGATTGCTAAGGAACTAAATAAATCAACATCCAGAAAGGTTACGATATCACCCGGGGATAATCGGTTCTTTAACGATGTATTGGGAAGATATCTGAGTATGTTGATTTATGAGGCAGAAGGGAAATTTGATGATGCAAGAATTGATCAGGAAAAGATACAAGAAGCGTTTGTCCTGCAAAAGCATATCTACAATTTTGCAAATCCTATACCTTCTGATTCACTCAAGACTGAAGATGGGAAGGTAAGAGTAAATTTCCTGAGTTTTATCGGTAGAGCCCCTGTTAAAAAAGAGTATGATATGTTCCTCACGACGGGGGAGGATATGGTCATGTTTACGGGGAATAAGCCCGACTTCTTCATGGCGCCGGTCTTAATGCCCGTTGGAGAAGGATATCATTTTCGCTTTTCCGTACCATATATCGCCCCAATCCCTTCCCAGATCAAGAGTGTTCGCGTCGTCGTAGATGATGGTGATTCATATGAACTTGATAAGATTGAGAGCATTGATCAGATAGCAACGGAAACTTTCAAGGTGAAAGAACCGATAATCTACCTGAAAAGCCTGACGAGGACAATCGTGAAGGGTATTGCGGCTGAGAAGCAGAAAAAAAGAATGAGGGAAAAGAATCCTGGATTAGGAGGCATGCTGATGAGTCTGGCTACTGATGTAGCTGTTGATCTCACCGAAAATGCAGATTTGAGGATATCGCATTTTTTCCCATCAACAGCAGTTATCGGAGAAGTCAGTCTACCCGCGGGTAACCACTTTTTCAAAATCAATTATTACAATGCTTCCGGATTAATAATCTACAGCGAGAACATTGGAGTTCGAAACATTCAACCGAACCAGTTGAATCTGGTGGAAACGGATTATTTACGTTAAGTCCCAACGCGAGCATATTTATTACATAGTCTTTTTACATTCTATTCACTCATCCAAAAAAATAAAAAATATGAGTTTTATGTTGACGGATTGCAACATACTAACTTATATTATTTCTATACAAATTGCGCATATCAGGAAGGGGAAGATGGCTGATTATTTTCTTGAGACACATCATCATGAATGGATTCTAACAAATATGAAAGGTGGTTATGCCCTTGGAACCGGGAATCTCGTTAATCAGCGAAAATACCATGGGCTGTTGGTTGCCAGTGATTATAATTTTCAAAGAAAACATCTGGTATCAGGCATGGAAGAACTTGTCGAATGGCGAGGTGATTCCTTCTTCATGGATAGCAACAATTACAGCAACTGCATTTATCCCGAGGGATTTCTCCATCTGGTGAAATCATGGCTGAGACCTTATCCCATCTTTCTATTTTCTTCCTTACCTCATAATGATGACATCCTCATCAGGAAAGAGATCATGATGGATGAGAAATCCAATTCAGTCATGATCAAATACACCAACCTTGGTAGTCATAAACTCCATTTATGCCTGCGTCCCAAGTTCACCATGTGTAACCATCACCAGATTAATGCTCCAGGATCGATGCAAGCTGAAGATTTTGAGCACAACATATTACCAGCAAGCCGGGGAGTTCATTTCAGAACGAAAAGGATCTCCAATTTCATAGAAGTGTATGGCGCTATTTCAAAAGGTGAAGTAAGCCAATATACACAGTACTATTTTGATGTTTTCTATCCCTGGGAGGCAATGTCAGGTTATGCTGGAGTAGGGGATCAGGCAGCATTCTGGCAGATCCAATTTGATTTGGGTGTGAATGAATCCAATTATATAATCTTCTCTGATGAACCTATCAATGACCTGACTTCATACATCAAATCGATAGGTGATCGATATGCGATGCTTCCGCATCCTGTTGATTATCCTGAAAGAGTTGAAGAAGAGATGATCTTGGACAAACTCGATTATCATGACCAACAGCTCTTTACGGATCAAGAGTATTTGAAAATATTGAAATTTGCACTATGTGACTTCATAGCGAATGATGATATCGTTGCAGGATATCCATGGTTTGGAGCTTGGGGGAGAGATACCATGGTGTCCATCAATGCATTTTTCCACATTCCTGAGATGTTGGGCTACTGTGAACAGATCCTAATGAAATATAGTCAGTATATTAAAGATGGAAGGATTCCCAACATGTTCCCCGAATCAGGATTGGAAGGGAATTACGATTCCATGGACGCAACCTTATGGTATGTCATTCTCTTGAATAAACTTGGTAGGTATAAGAAGGATTCACAACTGTGGGATATTCTCTTACACATCGTAGAAGAAATCTTCAAGGGCATTTTGGAACATAAGGGTGGTTTATTTGAAATTCGCGATGATGGGCTGCTGAACCTGAATCGTGAATTCGCACATGCCACATGGATGGATGTGAGGATCAACAATGTGTGTGTGACACCAAGAGACGGCGCACCTGTCGAGATCAACGCACTTTGGTATAATGCAATATGCAGTTACGAGGAAATGATCGGGCAATCAGGGAAGAGTCCATCCAGAAAAACGAAATTGATGAAGACGTTGTTCGAGATACGTGATAAAATTGGAGTGTCTTTCCAAAAATTCTGGATAGGAGACTATCTGGCTGATAGGCTTGTAGGGGATGAACCTGTTCTTGAGTTCAGACCGAATTCCCTTTTAGCCGTTGCCCTGCCGAAGATGCTGATTTCAAAGCAGCAAGCACAGCAATTATTCGAAAAAGCAAAAGATGAATTATATACTC
>DAONDQ010000131.1:0-7423 GCA_035402645.1 Candidatus Cloacimonadota bacterium
CAAAGTAGCCATCAGGATATTATCCGGATTGGTGATTGTACCTTGAATACCACCCAGGATGATTCCTGAGTAATCTTTGATGATCACATAGAGAGTCTGAACATTTTCAGGTATTGAAGCAGAGGGAAGGTTGAAAAAGTACTGATAGGTCCCAGCAGTAACATCCGTATCCATGAGTCTTGTAATTCCTTGTAGGCTATCGGGCGTGATGACAGTAATGATGTCATTCGGGAATATTTGCTGAAAATCGATTGGTTGGGCTTCTATCATTGATGTAGTGTAATCTGCACCGTGGATGCAATCTACTAAAATATGGTCTTGGGCGAGCAAAAGAACTGAGTACAAACAAAGCAGTAGTATGATTAATGAGCTTTTCATGGTTCCTCCTCAAAAGTAACTCATTGAATCTTACAACTTATTTTTCTATAATAATTTAAGTAGTTTTACCCTCATGTCTATAAAAATCAGTCTTGGCTTTCAATTATATCATGTTCAGTCCTGATTGTTCCAACAGAATCAGGGCTGTTAAAATCGAGTTTCTGTATTTCAGGATAATAATTCGCCACGCGTGCCATATATCCTCCCCAAATGGGAGCACACACAGTACCACCATAATCATAACCAGAGGGGAGAGGTTTGTTCTTCCCATCATAACCCACCCATATTGCCGTGCTGATCTTCCGATTATATCCTATGAACCATGCATCCGTATTATCTTCTGTAGTTCCGGTCTTACCTGCTGCCACACCTCTATATGAATAACGAACAGTGTATCCTGTACCACCAATGACGACATCCTTAAGCGCACTTGTGATCTCATAGGAGACTGCTGGAGAAAGAGCGAGGTGATATGGGTATGATGCTTGGAAAAGAACCTTGCCATTACTATCAATGATCTTCAAGATGGAAGATGGGGTATGGTACAATCCCCTGTTGGCAAATACCGAATAAGCAGCAGCCATCTCGAGGGGTGATACTTCACTCGTCCCAAGTGCAAGAGAAGGGTATGCACGAAGTGGTGATCGAATACCGCAACGATATGCCAGGTTCACTACCGAATCAGGAGTGGTATATTTCAGGATGGCGTGAATGGCTGGCAGGTTCAATGAATGTTTGATCGCCTGTCTCATTGTAACGACGGAACCTGCATTTTTATTATGTATATTTCTCGGTGTCCAAGTCTTGTTGCTTCCATCATTCACCGATACGGAAGTATTCCTGATCATTTCATTCAAATGATGACCATTTTCGAGAACACTTGCATAAACAAAAGGTTTGAAGGAAGAACCGGGTTGTCTTCTTATTTGCGTAGTATGATTGATTCCCCGCACAGAGGATTGCGGATTGCCTGTCACCATGGCAACGATCTTCCCTGTATCAGTATCGACGCTGATCAGTCCTATTTGAGCCGTCTTCATGACCGGAGGAAATTTCTGCCAATTCGTTTTGACCGTATATTCGGCTGCCTGTTGCAATTCAGATTGCAGAGTACTGATAATGGTACATCCGTCATTGAAAGTTTTGCCATAACTTTTCAGTTGAGCACCGGTATTCCGCCGTAGATACTCAATAAAACCCTGACCTATTTGCTTCCTGACATGCAAACCGAGTGGCATTTTTGAATATCGTTTCAAATCCTCTGAAGAAATTTTCCCAACATCCTTCAGTTTATGAAGAATCTGATTCCTGCGTTCGATTGCCTTCTGTGGGTTGGCAACCGGTTCATATGCAGAAGGTGCATTGATAACGCCTACGATCAAACATGCTTCCGGAATTGTAAGTTGGGATGGTGGTTTGGAATAGTATTCCTGAGACGCAGCCCAAATTCCATAGGTACCTCTTCCCATATAAAGTGTATTCAGATAAAGGAGAAGTATCTCCTGCTTGGTCAGCATGCTTTCAAGTCTCATGGCAATATCAATTTCTGCCAGTTTACGCTGGATCGTTTTCTGCCTGGTCAGGTACAAGGTCCTGGCAAGTTGCATCGTGATTGTGCTTCCACCTTCGCGAGAACCTTTAAGGTTATTCATGGTAGCTCTAACAAGACCCCGAATCGAAACACCTTCATGGGTAAGGAAATTACGATCTTCAGTAGCAAGAAGAGCATCGATTACGGCTGGGGATATCTCACTGAGGGATTTGCATTCAATGTGGTTGGTATTTCCAATATATCCAAGGTACTTGCCATCTTCTGAAAATACCGCCGTGGAATAGGTAATTTTCGCCTGTTTGAGGATTTGCTCCACATCATCAGCACTCGCGTAAAGAGTGCTGAATAAAGCAATAATAAGAACTAATACGGTTAGTTTGGAAGCATTCATCTTTCATCACAACTTGATAATATTTGTATGACAAGTTAGAATTGAGAAAATATATGTAAAGAAGATTATGAAAAATATCACTCTACGGGTTCATTCAATCAGTTCATGTCACCTTGTTCTTCATTGTTATCGGGATTATCTACAAATTTATAGGAAATTGTATTTTCCATTTCATCAGGGCTTAAAGCAATGGAACTTTCAGGATCATTGCCATCCCGATATGATTTGGAGAAAATCAATCGTAATTCGTTATTATTCTCTCGCAATTCCTGCATATTATCGATGGAATAGAGAAAGTCCTTTGAATCCTTTTTCGCAATCGTGCTGTATTCAGAATCGATCACTTTCAGGAAATTGCCATTCTTGTCAAACATGGCAAGAAGGAAATAACCAGTGACAGGAACATTCAGGTCATTCTTGACACTGACATAAACATCGGCTGGATGATCAAGATGAATCAAATTGTAGAGGAAAGATTCATTCTTCGAGACCGGAGTAACAGTCAGATTTGATTCCATCTTCACCGTAGTGGCATCGATCCAGTTCCCTGAATAGGAACGGGCAGCCTTGAATCCACCCCAGGCAGCGAGTGTCTTATCACGATACTGGCTTGTTCCAGGATCATTCACCGTATAGGAACCAGGATTGTTATAAGGACCATGCTGTGCAATGACAAGTACCCAGTGCCCTCTGCCGTAACCCACTTTCACCAGCACTTTGTTACCTTTTGTCAATTGATCTGAAAGATATGACCAATCATTACGATGGTTATTCTGACCTTCATATTGAATACCTTCAATGCCGCCGTCAAAATCGGAAAGGACTTCCCATCTCATGTCAGCACCGCTGAATCCATTATTTCGTTGAAGCCAGGAATTGAGCAGATCAGGAGTCACAGCCGGTGTAGAGGCTTCAGCATTGACGAGCATGGTGAGGCAGGATAATACGCATCCGCTCCTGCCAATTGTATTGTAGCGGGAATATCCGAGTTGCTCCTGTTTCCAGCGGCTATCAGCCTGTGAAAACCAGTTGAATGTCTGTGCAGCAAGTGAACTGCACGATATCACAAATATCAGTATAATTAAAATCTTTTCTTTCATGATGATTTCTCCCTGCCTTTAACGGCATAACTCGAAAGCAGTAATCAATAAACCCAATACACAATAAGATTCACGTTATCATGTTTATTTACAGAGAGATACATACTCCATAAGCAATTTGGTAAATGATTCTATTTATTTACATAACTATCAATAAACAATACAATTACATTATTATACAAGACAAGCTTTTTTGTCAATAAAAAACTGCTTATCTGCTTTCTGAGATGCATGAAAAGATGAATATGTAGCGTAGCGCCGAATTTGGAGTTCATTTGGCTTTGGTAATCTATTGCTTGCAGATATCTTAAAATTCCAAATGGACTTCAAAGGCAGGAAAATTACTTATACCCGGTATGATCTCAAGCCACCATTCAATTAATACCCATATAGATACAAATTTACTATATAAGATTGACACAATATCCAGTATGATATTGTTTATAAACAGTAACAAGAAGATGTGAGTAAACATGAAGAGATTCGATACGGTAAAGATTGAAAAGATTATGAGGATGATATTCATTGGTTTAAGTGCCATGGCGGTCGTCTACAATTTGTGGGCTCAATCTTGGGAGACATTTTGGTCTGCGGTTATAACCTTGATCCTTTTTATCTTACCCACTATAATGGCAAATCGCAGTAACATCAGAATTCCCCCACCCTTTCAGATCATCATCATGCTTTTTATATTTGCTTCCATGTACTTAGGGGAGATCCACAGTTACTTCTATCGCTTTCGCTGGTGGGACAGCATGCTACACACCAATTCTGCTATCATGCTCGGATACATTGGCTTCCTTTTGATAGATGCTTTGAATAATGATAGCAGGATGCATATTCGGCTTAGCCCTTTTTTTATGGCGCTGTTTAGTTTCTGTTTTGCCATTATGATAGGTACTTTGTGGGAGATATTTGAATATTCAGCAGATGCGTTGCTGGGCACAAATATGCAAAAGGCAAGAAATCTGGAACTGGTCTACGGTATCTTTGATACCAGATTGGGCGTAATAGATACAATGCAGGATCTGATGGTTGACGCTATCGGAGCACTTTTTGTATCCATAGTTGGTTTCGTTCACTTGAAGTTCAGAAAACCGGACGATTCAACCTTCTGGAAATTGCATCAGCAGTTTATCTCCGAAAACCCTGAATTATTTCGAAAGTAATCCCAGAATTGCTTTAGAAACCTGCTTAAAGCTTTGCATTTGCCACTGTAGGCATGCAGTAATTTTTTGAATGTAACTTTCATGGAACGCTTTACTGAATTATCACCTTCTCTTTGGTTCTGCAGACAATGATCAAATCAGGTTTGACAACTGAGTGATGATTGGCTTTATCCCCATTTGTCCAAGTGAGTGCCATTTGAAGTTTGGGGTGAGGGTTTATAGTTCCCAACTATCCTATTGAATCCCCTGTACTTTTCCACGGATGGAATTCAAATCCATATCCTGTTCATGCACATAAAAATCCAATTCCTCTATGATGCGTAAGGGCAGGTCTGGATGAATGAACTGACCTGTTCCCACTGCGATGGCTGTTGCTCCTGCATAAATGAATTCCAATGCATCCTGCCATGAGTAAATGCCTCCCATGGCAAGAATAGGTATCTTGATATTCGAAGCTACTTTATAAACAGTGGCTAAGGCAACGGGCTTGACCGCTGCGCCTGTATAACCGCAGATTCCTTTCGCAATCCTTGTCTTGCCTGTTTTCCAATCGATTGCCATGCCATACAGGCTATTGATCAAAGCAAGGCAATCTGCTCCGCCATCCACCGCTGCTTGTGCAATCTGAATAATATTGGTGACATTCGGAGATAACTTCACCGTGAGTTGCTTATAAGTCAGTGCCCTGAGTTTCTCCACCAATTCAAACAGAACATCCTCGTCTGTTCCAAAAGCAATTCCCTGTTTCTCCACATTTGGGCATGAGACATTGACTTCATATCCAGCAATATCCTGAAATTCTTCTAAACGGGATAGGATCTCCTGGAATTCTTTGATGGAAGAACCTGAAAAACTCACGATCAAAGGGGCTTTATACTGGTCATATAAAGGAAGAACATCCTGAATGAAGGAAGTTAATCCGGGATTCTGCAATCCAATCGAATTCAGAAGTCCACCCGGGACTTCGAACAATCTTGGGGGTGGATTGCCATCTTTCGGTTCCTTTGTGATTGTTTTGGTTACGACCGCACCCAGAAGATTCAAGTCCATATATTCAGCGCTTTCGATCCCGAATGTCCCGGAGGCAACAGTGACAGGATTGATCAGCTTCAACCTGCCGATATCCGTTAAGAGCCTATTCATCCCACTTCACCTCATAACCATCAAATATCGGTCCGTCAGCGCATACACGCTTGTACATTGGATCTTCGGGATTTCTTTGAACCATTCTTATGACGCAACCATAACAAACACCAATCCCGCAACCCATGTACTCTTCCATGGAAACCTGGATCGGAATATGATGTGCTTTTGCGATTTTAACACATGCAGCGAGCATTCCTCTCGGTCCGCAGGCATATATTTGCTCCACATCATGATGCTGGAGATATCGTTTCATACCAGTCGTCACTAAACCGGGAATCCCTGCGCTGCCATCCTCCGTATATATCTTATCACATGGGAATGTATCCTCCCAGCAGTGTCCGCCATGAATCCAGTAGATATTACCGGCGCTCATCCTTTCCTTCAGAAATGACAAAGGAGGATAGCCTACACCTCCACTAATGAGAAGAACATGGTTCCTATTCGTGTGCTGGAATGAATTTCCCATGGGACCCATGATATCAACAAGATCTCCTTTCCCGAGTTTGGAAAGCAAATCAGTACCGTTTCCAACGATTTTCACCATGAATTGCACATACTTACCATCGACCTGATAAATGCTGATGGGTATCCTCAGCATGGGGAGAGATGGTTCACGTACCAATATTTGACAGAACATCCCTGGTTCAGCCTCTTTCGCCATGGGTGGTGCTTCCACTTCCAAAACGAAATAACTTTGATTGAGAAATTTCAAAGTCTTTACGGGATACAGTCCCTTCATCATGCTTCCCAGGTTATTCTTCCGTTGCAGAATGTCATTTCGATCTTTCCTTGTAATGTCTTTCCAAGATAAGGTGTATTCTTGGACTTTGATAACATGGAATCCGCATTGATATCTATTTGTCCATTTAAATCTGCTATGATAAGATCAGCCATATGCCCGCTTTCCAGTGTCCCGATCTGCATGCCGAGGAAGGCAGCAGGAGCAACTGTCATCGCTTCAATGATCCTCTCGAGAGATACGAGTCCGGTTTGAACCAGATGCGTGTACATGGAAGCAAATGCCGTTTCAAATCCATTGATACCGAATGGCGCATAATCGAATTCCAGTTCCTTCTCGAAATCCGAGTGTGGCGCGTGATCTGTGGCAATGAAATCGATGATACCGGAGTTGAGTGCATCGATGAGAGCCATTCTATCGTTATTGCTCCGAAGTGGTGGCTTTACTTTGGTGTTGGTATCGAAATCAATGGTCGCATCCTCAGTGAGTGTGAGATGATGCGGAGTGACTTCACACGTGATGGGAAGCCCTTTCGCTTTTGCCTGCCTGACCAATTCCACTGATTTTGCCGTTGAAATATGAGCGATATGTAATCTGGCTTTTGTTGCCTCTGCCAGCATGATATCACGGGAAATGATGATCTCTTCCGCTAATCCGGGAATACCACCCATACCGAGTTTGGTCGCCATTTTCCCGGCATTGATCTGACCTTTTCCTGCAAGGTTGGAATCATCTGCATGTATGATGACTGGGATATTGAAATTGGAAGCATATCTCAAGCAGTTCTGCATCAGCTTGGCACTCTGGACACAATTTCCATCATCACTGACAGCAACAATTCCACCTTTTTTCATAGTCGCCATTTCTGAAATTTCCTTGCCTTCGGATTTCTTCGTCATGGCTCCGATCACCAGCACTTTTGCGAATCCCAGGTCATTTGATTTCCTG
>DAONDQ010000132.1:0-7369 GCA_035402645.1 Candidatus Cloacimonadota bacterium
CCCTGGCAGGAAAGATTCGTAACAGCGGCGTGATCGAAGTTCCAATGGGTATGAGCCTGAGGGATGTGATCTACAAGGTCGGCGGCGGTATGAAGACTGAGAAGCCATTCAAGGCTGTGCAGATGGGTGGTCCTTCCGGTGGCTGTATCCCTGAATCACTGATTGATACAGTCGTAGATTATGATTCTATCAATAAAACTGGAGCAATCATGGGTTCCGGCGGCATGGTCGTCATGGATACTGGAACCTGCATGGTCGATATTGCCAAGTTCTTCCTGAATTTCACCCAGAATGAATCCTGTGGGAAATGCACATTCTGTCGTGTCGGAACCAAGCGCATGCTGGAAATCCTGACACGCATCACACAGGGAAAGGGGAAAATGGAAGACTTGGATACACTCATGCTCCTTGCCGAGAATATTCATAAAACATCATTATGCGGATTAGGTCAGACAGCACCTAATCCAGTTCTTACCACACTCAAGTATTTCCGTGATGAATACGTTGCACACATTGTGGATAAGCGTTGTCCTGCCGGTGCATGCGAAGCATTGATCCGTTATGAGATCGATCCTGAGAAGTGCGTTGGCTGTACTGCTTGTGCTCGCAAATGTCCTGTGAAATGCATATCCGGAACTGTCAAGCAACCGCATGTAATCGATCAGGAAGCCTGTATCAAATGTGGTGCCTGCTATCAGACATGTAAGTTCGATGCAATTCGGAAAGGGTGATAAGGAGAAGAATGATGTTAACAGTAAAATTAAACGGTAATAACATACAGGTTGAACCTGGGAAGACCATTCTCCAGGTAGCAAAGGATCATGGGATCTATGTCCCGACTTTATGCCATGACGAAGAACTTCATCCTTATGGCTCCTGCTGGGTTTGTGCAGTGGAAGTGAAAGGCAGAAGAGGTTTTGTCACTGCCTGCGGTACGGAAGTTCTGAACGGTATGGAAATCGAAACAGATAATGAAGCGATTCGTAATGCACGCAAGATGGCTCTCGAATTATTGCTTTCCAATCACTATGCTGATTGCGAAGCCCCCTGCAAGAATGCATGCCCTGATCATGTGGATGTCCAGGGCTATGTATCACTCATTGCCAACGGACAATACCATGAAGCAGTAAAAGTGCTGAAGGATACACTCCCGATGCCTTTGTCGATTGGTCGTGTATGCCCGGCGTTCTGTGAAAGGGAATGCCGTCGTCAGATCGTTGAAGAATCTGTAGCCATCCGTCAGTTGAAACGGTATGCAGCTGACCAGGATTTGAACGATGCCTGGTCATACAAGCCTGAACGTGACACCCTGAAAGGGAAGAAGGTTGCTGTCATCGGTGGCGGTCCGTCCGGACTGACATGTGGCTTCTACCTTACAACCAAGGGATACGACGTTGATGTGATTGAAGGCGCACCTGCTGCTGGTGGTTGGCTTCGTTACGGAATTCCTGAATATCGTCTTCCCAAAGCCATTCTCGATAAGGAAATCGAGTTAATGTGCTGCAATGGGATGAAAATTCATACAAATCATGTCTTGGGACGTGATCACAAATTGTCTGACCTTTCCAAAAAATATGATGCCGTATATGTGGCAATCGGTGCCCAGAAAGCTGTTCCCATGCCTGTGCAGGGAAGTGATTTGGAGGGTTGCTACCTCGGTGTTGATTTCCTCAAGGATGTAGCCTTGGGTAAACAGGTGCAAATGGGGAAGAAGGTGGCGGTCGTCGGCGGTGGCAACACAGCTATCGATTGTGCCCGCACAAGTGTCAGACTGGGTGCTGATGTGACGATCATTTATCGTCGTACCAGGGAGGAAATGCCTGCTGAACCATTCGAAATCGAAGCAGCAGGACACGAAGGTGTTCATTTCCATTTCTTGACGAATCCTGTTGAGTATCTTGGCAATAATGGCATACTCACCCAGATCAAGATGGAAAAGATGGCACTCGGTGCTCCCGACAGCAGCGGCAGACGCCGTCCTGAACCAACAGGTGAGCATTTTATTGAAGAATTTGATATGGTTATTGCAGCCATCTCCCAAGTTCCGGACATTGAAGTCTTTGCTGACCAGGATAACTATATTGAAGGAAAGCAATTCCCATTGAGCAGATGGTCAACGGCTCTTGCTGATGAAGATACCATGTACATGAATCTTGGTAATGTCTTTGCCGGCGGTGATTTCAGACGTGGTGCAGCAACTGCGATCGAAGCAATTGCCGATGGTCGTAGAGCTGCTGAAATGATCGATCTGTTCCTACAGGGAATGGAATTGAAGAAACCAAGGGAAAGATTCGATTCCAAGAAAGCTGCAAAAGTCAAGGATGTATTGCCTGAAGTCTATGCGCAATATGAGAAGATCACCCGTGCTGAGATGCCGGAAATTGAAGTCAAGAAGGCAATGTCCACCTTTACCGAGGTAGAACTTGGCTTCAACCAGGAATCAGCCCATAAAGAAGCCGACCGCTGTCTGGAATGCGGATGCCAGGTAAATGAAACCTGTTACCTTCGCAAATATGCGACCGATTATGATGCAAGCGTTGAATTGCTTGCAGGTGATAATGGCAAACACCCCGTGGATGAATCGCATCCGTTCATCAGGAGAGATGCGAACAAGTGTATCGTTTGCGGCAGATGTGTCCGTGTATGCGCCGAAGTTCAAGGCGCAAATGTCCTCGGTTACATGTATCGTGGGTTCCCAAGCATGGTTGCTCCTGAATTTGGCGATAGCCTGACCAAGACAACATGTGAATCATGCGGTAAATGTATCTCTGTATGCCCTGTTGGCGCTTTAACAGAGAAGAATGTCAATTACAAGATGAATCCTCTGTGTAAGACAGAAACACTTCAGAATTGCGGTAATTGCGGAACCGGCTGCTTCATTAATGTGGAATCCGAGACGCAGACAGTCACACGCATCACACCACCATGTAATGATAATGACTACGATTCATATTCTTCCGGAAATTACTTCAATGGAAGAAATATATGCTTCTATGGTCATTTTGGCTGGCAAGCGATGGAAGCACCGAATCGTGTGCATGTCCCGCATATCCGTAAAGGTGATAAGTGGGAGAAGATATCATGGGAAGAAGCAGCAGCTCTTGTGAATGAGAAAGCAGTTGTTGCCAGGAATCACCAGGTATTCGTATCCCCAAATATCTCAAATGAAGAGATTCTCATGCTAAAGGACGTTTCCGATAATCTCAAGGCTGATATTTCCTGTCTTGGTTATCCGGGTCTGTTCACGGATCAGTTTATCAATACATCAATTCTGCCCCGTTCCTTTGACGAGCTGAAGGATTGTGATACAATCGTTATCATTGGTACGATTAGTCATACCTTGCGCACGATGTGCAGGCTTCAGCAGCGTAAAGGAAAGAAACTGGTAGTTGTAGAACCGAAGGAGATTGCCTTCAATCGCTTTGCTGATGCAAGGTATGATAGAATCCAGGATTTTGCCCGTGATATTGAGAAATACTCACGTTCTTTCTTCATCTATAGTATTCATTATACTGCTGAAGAAACGATCCTCAAGTTCTGGAGAAATTCTTCCTGGTATTCTGATTTCAAGACAGGAACCGGAATCATGGCAACATCAGAGTGGTCAAATCTGAACGGCATCCTTTCCCTCGGCATTCAACCGGAAAAGGTCGAAAATGCTGAATTCCAGTTGTATTATGGACAGACACCTGCCATTTCTTCAGGTGTGCAAAATGTCTTCCAGGTTGCTTTCCTGACTCACATGGATGAATCCATACCTGTTGACATGATACTGCCTCTTCCATCCTATCTCGAGATGGAAGGTACGAGCTACAGTGATGAAGGAAGGCTTGTCCGTTATCACAATCCGAAACGCTCACTGCTTCATGCCACGATCCTCAGCATGTTCGTGGAACTTGGGTGGATTGCACCGATCATGTCAGAACCGCAAAACTGGTTAAACCGCACCGAAAAATACTTCAATGAACTGGTGAAGACCGATTTATCCTTGGAGGAATTACGCCAGGCTCTTGGAAAGATCACGAATGTGAAGACGTCTGTGATTAAGAATAGAGGTCAGGCTCGGGCGGAGATGAAGAAACTCAAAGAAATGACCCATAAATAATATACGTTGATATATCTGGCATTCCCTGTTCTTGGAATGCCAGATATTTGTTATTAATCCCTTACTGGCAGGAGATCACATGGAAGACAAAGCCTATCCCCGTTCGTGGATATGGATGGATTTTCTCATTCCCTCTTTGATACTGGCTATTACTACAATCCTATTTCGTATTTTCCCAATCGATATTGAAGTGTCAAAACACTTTTATCAGGCTGGGAGTGGATGGATACTGAAAGATTCCCACCTGTGGAATCTTTTTTATCATTTTGGGAATATTCCTGCTCTTCTGATGACGCTGTCAGCCCTTTTTCTTTTTGCATATAGCTTCCAAAAGCTGGGTATGGTTCAGTATCGAAAGATAGCCATATTCTTCATTTTGCTCATGATATTAGGTCCCGGGCTTGTTATCAATACATTCCTGAAAGACCACTGGGGAAGACCGAGACCAAGAGATATCGTGGACTTTGGAGGTAAGGCTCAATACGAAAAGGTGCTATCCATCGATAGGGAAAGCCATGGCAAGAGCTTTCCATGTGGACATGCATCCATGGGATTCTACCTGTTTGCTCCATTCTTTACCTTCAGGAGAAAACATCCGGTTCGTGCGACATTCTTCCTTCTGCTGGGTCTGGTCATGGGTGGTTTGATAGGTTATGCACGAATTGTGCAGGGAGGTCACTTCCTTTCGGATGTCATCTTCACAGGAGGGCTGATGTACATGATAGCAGCCTTCATCTTCTACCTGTTGAATCTACACGAATTTCTGATGTATGTACCCAAGGAGGAAGTCACACCTGCCAAAGTTCAATGGATGCAGGTTGCCGTTCTCTTCATGTCGCTTCTTATCATTCTTGGCGTTGTCTTTGCCACTCCATATGAGAAGGATAAGACATTTACAGGGCTTGACAAGTATATTGATGAATGTAGGAAAGCGATGATCCAAATGGTTGTTCCCGCTGGGAACGTCGACATAAGAACGAGTGACTGGTTTAATTTTCATATGAATGTAAGCGGTTTTGGATTTCCTGGGTGCAAAGTTGATCACCAACTCTGGGAGACTCTTGATCATATCACATATCAGGCATCATATTTCCAAAAGAAGAAAGGCATATTCACCGAATTGAATCAGAACCTGGAAGTATATCTGCCAATCAATATTCCCACTGAGTATTGGTTAACCTTAGATAAGGGAAGAGCTGAAATGACAGTGGATTCCACAATTGCGTCACAGACATGGACTGTTCTCGTGAAGGAAGGAGATTGTATCGTTCATGTGAAACAGGGTCAATTGGTTCATATTTATGCTGAAACTCGAGGGAAGAGAATCACCAAGCAATATGGCTATACAATCACACCTAATCCCGCTTCCAAGATTCCCATGATTTCAATGAAGATCTATCTGAAGGATGGAGATTTGTTCCTACCGTAGGGATCTACTCAGGAATCTCTATTTTTGAACGCTCCAGGATTTCATAATATTCAGGAGCGTTCTTTTTTGATACATTACCTGTAGGCAGAGATAGAATTTTGACGATTGTCTTGTATCCTGCCAGGGAGAAAGAGACAATATCACCGGTTTTCACGGTTACGCTTGCCTTCACCTTGTGACCATTTACTGATACCAAGTCTTTCTCTGTTGCAGTCTTGGCAATGGAACGAGTTTTGATTAAGCATAATTTAGATAACAAAAGATCAATTCTCATTTTCTTCCTCTTCTATTCCTTATTCTCACGATCCAGGGTCTTCCTGATCATTTCCGCCAGTTCCTTGTTCTTGTAAGGTTTCAGAAGAAAATCCGTCACACCCAGTTCTTTTGCCTGTTCAGCAGTGATGATGTTGGAGAAGCCTGTGACAAGCACGATCTTGACATCCGGTCTGAGTTGCAGGGCTTTTCTTGAAAACTCGATGCCAGTCATTCCCGGCATGGATGTATCGGATACGATGAGATCGAAAGAAGTCGGCTTTTCTGCAAACTTCTCCCAAGCCTCCAGACTATCCGAGTAACCATTTATCAAATAGCCCTGACGTGTCAGATACTGTTCGGCGATATTGACCAGATAAGCTTCATCATCGATGAATAGGACTCTCTCTGATCCTTTGACTTCCTGGTCCGGGGCAATTGGTATATCTGAAACAATACTCACTTCCAATCTCGGGAATAATAATGTGAATGTTGTTCCTTTGCCTTCCACACTATCCACTCGAATGGAACCGGAATGAGAGCGGATGATATTATTCACGTTGGACAATCCCAACCCATTCCCTTCACTTGGCGGTTTGGTGGTGAAATAAGGGTCGAATATCTTCTCGATCACGGATTGCGGAATCCCACTCCCCGTATCAGTGAAGATCAAAGCATAGCAATATTCTGATACAAGTTCAGGATATGACTTCATCGTTTCTGCATCGATATCCCAAGCCTGGATTTCCACATTGATCGTTCCACTCTTATGTTTCATCGCATGTGCTGCATTGGTTCCCAGGTTCATAATGATCTGGTTGATCTGACCCGGTACAGCCATGATCCTATCTTCGCAGGAACTGTATTTTTCCCGAATACTGATGGTTTTTGGAATAATGGCTCTCAGTAGTTTCATCGCCTCTTTCACATGATCCTGCAATGAAATCACGACCGCTTTGGAATCTTCGCTTCGACTGTAACCCATGATCTGATGGATCACTTCTTTCGCACGATTTGCAGAATGAAGGACTTCATTCAAATTACTTGAAGCCAATGTATTTTCCGGTGTATCATCCAATGCCAGTTCGGTATAACCGATGATGGCACTAAGAATGTTATTGAAATCATGCGCGATACCACTCGCAAAGGTTCCCAGTGATTCGAGCTTCTGCATCTGGCGCATTCTCTGTTCACGTTCCAAATCCTGCGTGATATCATGGCATCCTGCAACCAGGGAGATCACTTTCCCTTCTTCATTCATGATGGGTGAGACAATGACATCCATCGTATAGATCTTTCCTTCCTTGTGGATGTTGCTGATCTTGCCTTTCCAAATTTCTCCATTTAATACGACGTCCCAGAAGGAGCCTTCCTTTTCGCCTGGACGTAGGATGTTGGGGACTTCGCTGATGTTTTTTCCAACCAGTTCTTCTCGATTATATCCGCTCATCTTCTCATAACTTGCATTCAGGTATTCAATGATACCTGAAGTGTTCATAATCACAACGCCCTCGGCTGATTGTTCGATACCTTGTGCAAGTATATTGATCTCTTCTTCGACCTTCTTCTTCTGAATGGCAATG
>DAONDQ010000133.1:0-7168 GCA_035402645.1 Candidatus Cloacimonadota bacterium
TGACTACCATCGCATCTTTGCCCTGCCGGAACGCTCTCAACTGGAGATTAACTTTCCTCACGTGACTGGCTACCGAATAGAAATAGAAAATGATGTGCTAAGGGCAGACTTTTCGAGTATCGAGAAGTTTATAATTGATAACTCAAAGTATCCCACAGAGACAAAAATGGGGAATCCGTTTTCTCCAGAAATAAGGCTGCTTAGCCTTCAGCAATTGAAAGATAAGAGACGTCAGGAACTGGAATATACTATTGCCAAGAACTATATGACCCACCAATATAGGGACTACAAAGAAAACAGGAAATTCCAGTATTTCCCCCAAATCCTACAGATCGTCCGGCTGTGGTTGGACACTAATGTGCAGTTAGTTGGGGATGCCTTTGTGAATATGCTATTTCATTACGATTCCGGAAAGGTATGCCAACAGATTCACCAAGGGATAGTCGCCACTCAATCCAAAAATGAGAATATCACACCGCTATTAAATCCGTACCAACCCATTGGATCTACCCAATATGTCAATGGTATTACCACACGTGAAGTTTATCCAACTAAAAAAAGCCATGTGAACTATGTGGTGGCTGACACTGAATCCTGGGAACAGCTTGCAGCCAAAGCACTGGAAGAGATGAAAGAGGTTCTCTGCTACGTCAAGAATGCCTTCCTGGGTTTCAGCATCCCCTATGTGAAAGATGGAAAAGATGAAAGACAATTCTATCCGGACTTCATCGCCAAGATAAAAACGCCTAAGGGTAGAGAGATAAATCTCATCATCGAAATCACAGGATATAACAAGGAAGATAAAGCTATCAAAGGTTGGTACACCAAGATGCGTTGGCTTCCCGCAGTGAATTCAAGCAGAAAAAAATACCCGGAAATCAACGTACTCTGGGATTATCTGGAGATCGCAGATGATATCAAAGATATTAAAAATGTGCTGCGTGATAAGATAACAGAAATCGATGACTTGAGTGGTACATAAGAGTTTTGATAACGATGGGAACCAAAGAAATGTTGATTCATTGAGGAGAAATAAATGTCCATATCAGATATCAGGCATAAAAACAAGAGGGTACTGATCCCATCCAACGAGGCAGCAGGGACAGAAATAAACAATCCTGTAGTTCAGGATAAGCAGCATAGCAGCTATCCCAAGAATCCCGTGGTTAGTCGTGGACAGGATCCCGAGCTATACTGGTTAGGGAAATATGGCATAAATGACGATGATCCATCTCTGGAGATCGATATCCGCTCCCTATATCGTCACGAACATATAGCTCCCAAATCTCTGATTGATTCGCTTTATCGCTATCAAAAGCCAGATCAGAAAGAGCTCTTTGATCTCTTTGGTAATGGCATACAGCTATATGAAGAAGAAAAGATCCCGGCATATTATAAACATCATGACAATTGGTCAAACCGCATGATCCTGGGGGATTCGCTCTTGGTAATGAACTCCCTTTTAGAACGCGAAGGTCTTGCCGGACAAGTGCAGATGATCTACATCGACCCCCCTTACGGCATTAGATATGATAAGAATTGGCAGATAAAACTAAATGATAAATCAGTAACTGATGGTAAGGACGAACATCTTAGCGGTGAAGCGGAGCAGATAAAAGCCTATCGGGACACTTGGGAACTGGGTATCCACAGCTATCTGAGCTATTTAAGGGATAGGCTATTGGTAGCGAAAGAACTACTGACTGATTCTGGCTCATGTTTTGTACAAATTAGCGATGACAATGTTCACTTAGTTAGATGTGTTATGGATGAAGTGTTTGGAAGTGAAAACTTTACTAGACTTATAACGTTCAGAACTACAAGTGGATTTAAGACAAATATTCTTTCTCGAACATCAGATTATCTATTATGGTACGCTAACGATATAACAAAGATTAGATATAGGCAGCTCTATAATGAAAAGGATATAGCAAGCGATAGTATTCAAGTGTATAAGTGGATTAGAGATAAACAGGGGCAAATTAGAAAAGCAACTGAAAATGAAATACAACATCCTGAACTTATTCCTGATGATCTGGAACTACTTCGCCTTGATAACATCACTTCTCAGGGCAATTCATCATTTAATGTCAATTTCATGGGTCACGAATATAAGTTAAGCCGGAGTCTTACATGGAAAACACATGAAGTTGGTATGCAAAGGCTAATAAACAAAAATAGAATTGCTGTTTCAGGGAAATCACTAGCTTATGTGAGACTTTATAACGACTTTCCAATAAATGAAATCAATGAAGTTTGGCAGGATACGATTACAGGTTCATTCACTGACGCCAAAGAGTATGTAGTTCAAACAAACACAAAAGTGATAAAAAGATGCATTCTCATGACCACTGACCCTGGCGACCTTGTTTTTGATCCGACCTGTGGGAGTGGGACAACTGCCTATGTTGCTGAACAATGGGGTAGGCGTTGGATTACAGTAGATACTAGTAGAATTGCCCTTAATGTGGCAAAAACCCGCTTGATGACAGCCTGCTATCCCTTTTATCGGCTACATGATGAGCAAGATGAGGACATCCGCCATGGCTTCAATTATAAAGCAGTTCCCCATATTACATTAACGTCTCTGGCAAATGATGAACCACCTGTTGAAGAATTGCTATATGATCAACCATTGGAGGATAAAAAACGTTTCCGGGTAAGTGGACCCTTCACAGTGGAAACCCTGCAGAGTTTGGATATACTTCCCGTTGATGAATTCCATAAAGCGGATGTTTCGGATGAGGACTTTGTGCAGCGGGTGAAGGAGCAGCTAAAAGCTAGCGGAATTCGCAACGGGGACAAAACTGAACGGGCTAAGTTCATCAGGTTGGATGATCTGAGCGGTCCCTATCTGCATATGGCTGGATATTATCTTACCGATAAAGGCGAAAGTAAGGCTTATATACATTTAGGTCCAAAATTCAGTACCGTTAGCAAGGCTGCGGTGAATGAAGCCATCAAAGAATGCCGTAACCGGGGTGATGCGGATTGGCTGATTATTCTATTCTTCTCTATCGAAGATACCGTAGAGAATAGCAATATTACTACCAGCATGGGTTCCTTTGAGATTACCAAGGTGCGCATGCAGGATGATCTGATGCAGGATGGGCTTTTGAAAAAAGATTCTAAGGCAGCCTCTTTCGTAACTATTGGCGAACCTGACATTAGCTTGATAGAGGATAAAGACACAGTAAAAGTAAAGATCAATGGCATAGATATCTACGATCCTATCAGCGACACTGTTAATACCCGCAATGCGGAAGACATCGCCTATTGGATGGTGGACGATGATTATGACGGGGATAATTTCATCGTAAAACAGATCTTCTTCAGTGGTGGAGATAAGAAAGAATTCGAAAAATGGCGAAAGAAGCTTGATAATATGGTAAAGGAATCTGCGCGGAAAAAAGCAAATCAAACCTTGAAAATAGAGATCGATAGCGATACTTGGGACAGGCTTTATGGACTGGAATCACATCCCATTTCCAGAGATGATTGTAAGAATAAGCGAATCGCTGTAAGAGTGATATCGCAATTTGGGGAAGAATGCACGAAAGTGATATCATTATAAGGAGGAAAATCAATGAGTGGATTACCAGTTAAGATGTGCGAAGAAATACCTCAATTGCTTTGTAAGGTTTATGGAGACCTATTATCACCTTCGCTTTAGAAAGTTGGACTTGCGTTAGGAACTGTTTTTGACTATGGCTATACAACTCTACTACCTCTAAAACTCAAGAGTGAAAAAGCAAAATTGAACTTCAAGTATAGCTTAATTGAGTATCAAAAAAAGTTGGAATCTATGCCTGAGGATCAGATTATAGATGTTCCCCCTGAGCTCGGACTTCCAATTCTTGACAAGTTCACTCATGTGACAAATGAAGATATTCGAGCGATGTATGTCAAACTACTCACCTCTGCTTCGGTGCAGTCAACGATGAGTTTGGCGCATCCATCAGCTTTGAGAATAATTGAATCTCTGTCGCCAGATGAAGCTAAGATATTAAATCACATTAAGGCTGAAACAAATTATCCTTTTATCACTATCCAGCACAAACTTGGTGCGAAAAGAGGGTACAGAACTATTGATAAGTACCTAATGGGAATTGAGAAAGATCTATATCTGTCATTCCCTGAAAATATCCCCCTATACATCGATAATTTGTTGGCATGTGGGTTGTATCATTATACTCCAAGTTTATACTTAACGGATGTTGGTATTTATAAAAAACTTGAAGAGGCTTATTCTGATCTAATTGAGCGTCGCAGAAGTACTTTGATCATTTCTGGATCAGAATCCCAAGTTTTTATTAAGCATGAGATGATTTCGAAATCGAAACTAGGAGATAGGTTTATTAAGTCATGTTGCGAATGACATTGAGTTATGATTTTCATGTGCTGATTATAGAACCCGAGTCCGGCTCATTTATGTATGCCAACCCCCTACCGGATAGAAAAGTCTTAGACGAAATAGTTTTTCGAGCTCTTGGATTGACGGACCAAGAGATTAAAGCTCTTTATGCGGGTTTATTGGGGCTCACTGCTAACAGACTTCGAAAGGCAAGAACGTTCACAAATTAGGAAGTGTAGTAAGAATATGGCGACCCTCGACGTTCTAACATATCCTGATAAGTCTATTTCGCAAACAGGAACTTTTGCCATCAATGAATGATTTATCTCACGCATCGTGAAGGACTTGACTAGTAGATTCCAGCATTAGATAAGGAGATCAGAACATGTATAAAAATAAGGATAGAACATCGTATTTTCTAAATAAGTTCGATTCGAAATTCTGCTATAAAGTGGTCGACGATGGAGTAAATGTCCTCCATGTTCAAAACCCCCACGTTCTCTCACAGCTAATAGGGTATGCTAAATATATAGCGAATAGAGAGAAAAAAAGTGTCTTAATTAGAGGACAAGATTCGCTATATGGTGGGCGATTAATGCCTAGCTTATATCGTGGGATAAAAGATAAACAGATCAGCAGTAGGAACAACATAATAAATTCATATTGCTCAGAAGTATATAACGTTATGATCAAACACTTTCCAAAGGATTTTTCAGAAAATGGGATTGAAACAATAGAACCCATTCTTCAACACTACGGTATCCGAACAAGATGGATTGACCTAGTAGATAACATCTGGATAGCTTTATGGTTCGCAACGCACACCCCGCATGATGCAGATCGATTATCAAAGATCTCATATAGGTATTCTAAATGGAAAGCAATAGATGATGACAATAGCTTAAATCCACTTTATCTGCCATATTACGAATCTAAGAATCCATATATGTATAAAAATAGGGGGGCTATTACATACTCTCTATTACATAGTTGCTTAGAAAAACTAACGAGAGAAGTCAAGACGTCTCAGAGGCGTTATGCTTATATTCTACTACTTGAGGTAAACCTAAGTAATATGAATGAATACGGAGTTTATCGTGACGAACATACAAGAGTAGTAGACTTAAGGTATGTGTGCCCCTCTGTTTTCTTACGCCCCCATAACCAGCATGGATTATTAATGAGAAGAGAATCAAGTAATCCTGACAGCATATCCAATCATGATTTCTTTGATCATCATGTATCTGTTGCAATTAGGATAGATATTAAAGACGCGTTAAGTTGGCTGGGGACCGGATTTCTCTTAACGCCTGAATTCCTTTTCCCGTCTCCTTTTTCGGATTTTATGTATAGACATTTAATTGAGTTATGTCCGCCTACTTCATCATTATTAGGACAGATAATAAGGTATTGGCAGTAAAATATGATATCTGTTTCGAGCATGAATTGAATATTGGCAACATATAAGAGGTAATATTCAATGTCGTATCAAGCTGTTATCAGTAAAGCCCCTCTCTTCTTAAGAAAACGCTTTTCATCCCTTAGAGATTATACAGGAAAACTTCTTTATGATCACGCACGAGTTAAGTATAGCAAAGATCATCTCTATTGGAAAAAGGGAAATGACTCAAGAAGAGCAAAGATAATTGATCAGGCTGCCCTGGCGTATTTCATAGTCTTGCAGAAAACCTTCTATGAGAGAACAACAGATGCTAGCAAAGAAACAGTTAAATGCTTCAAGGAGTTTGATATTCCTGAATTCGTTATAGGCTCCGCCAAGTTCCACGAAAACAGTGAAGATGTGCTAAGGGGGGACTTGCTGGCAGAAGCATTATTCGAATGCATTACTGATGAAAATGTAAAGTGTATCGTGAATGAAGTTAAATATGTCCAAGATATCGTAGATCACTTCAAGGAAGATTTTTTGAAACTTGGGTACATGTTCGATCAAGCACAAACCCAAAAAGACTTACTTGATTTCTTTGGTGCCTATCATGCTGAGTTGGAATCTTTTGGAAGATATGTAAACCAGACATTTGAAGCCTACGCACTAGCACAAACGATAAAGTGGTATTTGGTGCGTAACTGGAAGGTATCTTGTGTAAATCCCAAGGGTGGCCAGTTCAAGTTAAAGTTTAACACTCGTGGCAAGCCTGTCAATTATAGTTACTTTATCTTGAAGCATAACAGGCAGACCATTCATATCAGACATCAGTTTAGAGTTGGCATTCGGCATAACAACACAAGCTCTGCAAATATCAATCTGGATGTTGCTGTTTATAAAAAAACAGATCTGACCAAATATCTAGAGGGGGATTTTCTGCCCAACCAACAGCTTATTAGCTTTGGAGAAGCAAAACATATGAGCGCCTACGCTGAATTGATGGCAAATTTCATAGGAATGGTGCATGAGCTGATGCCTGAGAATTTGAACAACGTAAGAAACAAAGATGGATTCCTCCCTGCGGAAAATATCCCTCCGTTCATGATAGTAAGTGGGATATTATTCCACACTGCCAAAGAGTTAAAAAGCTCCATTATTGACCGGGGTTATGATATTGATATTTATGACTATAGAAACAAGATATGCCTTAATTAACAATCTCCCCTCTGGGAATCTTCACCAACTAAAGGAGTAACTTTAACCCTGTTTACCATGCAAGATACCATACAAGTCACCATGCAAGATACCATGGATGATACCATGGATGATACCATGGATGATACCGTGGATGACACCATGGATGTTGCGAAGGAAGTTATCAGGCTATGCTCCATACTAGTAGTACCATTGGGCAGGAAAGAAATCCAGGA
>DAONDQ010000134.1:0-7149 GCA_035402645.1 Candidatus Cloacimonadota bacterium
CCATCAACCTTTATGATGCGGTCGCCTGCCATGACACCCATTTTGTATGCAGGTGTGCCTTCAATGGGTGAAACGACTGTGATATAGTCACCTTTTTTATCAATTTGGATTCCCAATCCGCCAAATTCACCTTTGGTCGTGGTTGTAAAGTCAGCAAATTCGTCAGCAGTGAAGAAATTGGTATGAGGATCAACATCCGAAAGCATACCGTTGATGGCATCTGTGATCAGGGTTTGATTATTCAGATCTTCCACGTAATTGGTCTTCAGTTTCATCAGAACTTCATTGAAGAGGCGAAGGTTCTTGTAGAGATCTGTTTCCTGTCCTTTTTCCTGTGCAAATGCCTTTGCCGCACTGAAGGCAAAGATACCGCCTAATAACCAAATGGTTCCCAGAACCAACAGCAATATCTTGTTGGGTTTGTTCATCTTCATGTATTACACCTCTTTCAACTTGTGCATCACGGCAGAACAAATCTGCTCGTGTATGGTTTCGATGTCTAATTTACCGTTTATGACAATAAAACGTTTGGGATTTCTTTTGGCAATAAATAAAAATTTCTTACGAACCTTTTGATGGAAAGCAAAATCTTCCTGCTCAAGTCGATCCAACACTCGCGACTCGATCCTGCTCAATCCTGTCTTTACAGGAACATCGATGAGAAAGGTGATATCCGGTTCTGTCGCAAAGGTAGCGAAGCGGTTTAGACGCCTGATCATTCCAAAATCAACTTTTCTTGCAGCACCTTGGTATGCGAGAGTGGAATCCGTATAACGGTCGGAAATCACGATCTTTCCCTCCTTCAAGGCTGGAATGATCCATTCTCCCGTATGTTGGCTTCGGCTTGCCATATATAATAGAACTTCCGTTACGGGAATCATTTCCTGGTATTCAGGATTCAGGAGAAGTGCCCTGATCTCTTCTGAAATGCGTGGTCCACCGGGTTCACGTGTCAATAATACTTCATGTTTCTTCTTCAGCAGGTAATCCTGTAATAACTTGGCTTGAGTGCTCTTGCCGCACCCTTCCATTCCTTCAAATGTAATGAATAAACCTTTCATTAGATGATTGTATCCTTGTTGAAATGCAGATCATCCTTCTCAGGATAATCGACTACGAAATGAGCACCACGGCTTTCCTTGCGGGATATAGCCGAACGAATGATCATGAGAGCGATGACCGCCAGGTTTCTGGTTTCAATAACTTCTTTGCTCACTGAATTATGAGTGTAAAAGTTGTTAATCTCATTGTAAATATTCTCGACATGGGAAAGGGCATACTTCAATAAACGCCGGGTTCTCCTGATACCCACATATCCCTGCATGATCGTACCCAAAATCTCCCTGTTATGGGAAATAATGACCCATTCATTCTCATTGAATGTGCCAAAGTCCTGCCATTCAGGAATATCCGGGAATTCTGTCTTTTCCAGGTTGGAGGGATGATGCGCTGCACGATAAGCAACCACGAGCGCTTCCAGAAGTGAATTGGATGCCAAGCGATTTGCTCCATGCAAACCGGTGCAGCCGACTTCTCCGGCAGCGAGAAGATTCTGGATGTCGGTCTGACCATCGATTGTTGATAAGACCCCTCCACAGAAATAATGAGCAGCCGGAGCGATGGGAATCGGTTCCTTCGTAAAATCGACACCACTTTTCCTGCATTTTTTATCGATATAGGGAAATCTGCGCTTTAAATATTCCGATTCAATATGGGTTGCATCGAGATAAAGGAATTTATCTCCTCTTTTCTTCAGTTCAGCATCAATGGCTCTGGAAACAATGTCTCTTGGTGCTAGGTTTCCAAGTGGATGATATTTCTCCATAAAGGTCGAACCATCCTGCAAACGGAGTATTGCACCTTCTCCACGCAATGCTTCACTGACAAGGAATGTCTTGGTTCCCAATTGGTAAAATGCAGTGGGATGGAATTGTACAAATTCCATATTCACGAGCCTGGCTCCCGCCAAACGAGCCATTGCCATGCCGTCACCTGTTGTAACATCGGGATTCGTATTCAATGCATAAACCTGTGAGGCACCACCGGTGGCAAGCATGGTCTTATGAGAGCGATATATCTCGATCTCATTGGTGTTGATATCCATGACATACGCACCCCAGCACGCAATACCCGGTACAAATCCCTTTGTCTGGATCACGTGATGTTGCGTGATCAGATCAACTGCCATGTGGCTTTCAAAGATGCTGATGTTCGGATGGTTTTGACAGTTCTGAACCAGGGCATCCATGATAAGATGACCGGTTGAATCCGCACCAAAGGCAATTCTGCTGTGGGAATGCCCACCTTCGCGGGCAAGGGAGAGATTCTCGAGGCTTTTATCCTGTTTTTCATTTTCAGTGGTGAATTCAGTTCCGAGGTCAATCAGGTATTGGATCAGTTGGGGACCCATCTTGACAATCGTCTCGATGACTTCCTTTTTTCCCAGTTCTCCACCAGCAATGTATGTATCCTGTATGTGTTCTTCATACGAATCATGTTCATCGAGAACGGCAGCGATTCCGCCCTGTGCATAGTCTGTATTGCAGTCACGCAGTGATTTCTTGGTTATGACAGCAACAGTACCAAATTTTGCAGATTCCAAGGCATAAACCAAACCTGCGATTCCACTTCCGATGACGAGATAATCGAATTTTTTCATAATTTCCTTATTGAATATTCAGCATCAGGCTCATGACCAGTGCATTTTCCTCTGGATGCTGATAATAATTTAACCTTTTTCCGATAATGCCAAATCCAAGTTTTTGATAAAGAGCGATCGCCGGCAGATTTGACTCCCTGACTTCAAGATAGCAATAAATGACCCCAATTTCGGCTTTTTCCGCGATCACATACCGCATCATGTATTCTCCCAACCCCTTTTTCTGGAGATCTTTACGAATGCCAACATTCGTGATCATGAATTCATCCAGGACATGCCAGCCACAGAGATATCCTGCAAGTTCGAATGTGTCATTGTCTTCGAGCACAAAGGCATCATGCCTTTCATATTCTTCTGAAAAGAAATCTTCTGACCACGGATCAGGGAAAAGGGTGCTTTCGATTTCCATGATTTCCGGGAGGTCATCGACCGTCATTTTGCGGATGGTATATTGTTCTGAAAAGTCCATTTTATCTTGGGATCAACTCTCTTCGTAATAGATCTTTCGGTAATAATTCATATATTCGCCGGAGGTTATCTCTTCGAGCCATTGCTGCTGCGTCAGATACCACTGGATCGTGGCATCGAGTCCCCTGTCGATGTTATAATCAGGAGACCAGCCCAATTCGCTGCGGATCTTGTCCGCATTAAGTGAATATCCCTCTTCTCGCCTTTTTCTATCAGGCAGGAAATGGTACATATCTTCCGGTTTTTCCATTTTTTGTAAAATGAGTTTCACGATATCGATCGTATGCCAGTATTCATCCGTTGCAGCATGATAAATTTCACCTGGCTGACCCTTGTGCATGATTCTATCCAAAGCTGCCAGATAATCTTCAACAAACAGCCAATTACGGCAATCTGAACCATCTCCGAATATGGGGATGGACTTATTATCCTTTGCCTGCAAGATCGTTAGTGGGATGAGTTTATGTGGGAACTGGAACGGTCCGTAGAGGTTTGAACTTCGGACGATATTCAAATTCAATTTCGATGACTTGAAAAAAGAGTATACGAGCATATCCGCTGCTGCCTTCGTTGCCGAAAAAGGATTTTCGGGGTGCAGGGGAAGGTCTTCTGTAAATGCAGTGCCATTACTTGGACCATAGACCTCGCCTGATGAAATATGAATGAATTTTTCCAACTTCATTTTTTGTGCTTCGAAAAGCAAGAGCTGCGTTCCCATGATATTGGTCTTGGCAAAGACTTCCGGCTGGAAATTACCGTTGAATATCTGTGTCTCTGCTGCAAAATTCACCAGGATATGGGGTGTGAATTGCTCGAATACATCATGAATATCCTGTTGGTTGGTAATATCACCATGATAAAAGAAATAATGAGGATTACGACTGACCTCGATCAGGTTGTTCAGATTACTCGAAAGAGTCAATCTATCGAAATTGATGATCTTATAATCAGGATATTTCTCTAATATATAACGTATGAAATTGGAACCGACAAAACCGGCTCCTCCAGTAACAAGTATTATTTTATTCATTCTTCCACCACTACGGATTTGAATCAATAAATACCAAAATCCCATCTGATTTTTTTTGTCAAATGTATTTACGATTATTAAATTCTGCATATTTCTTATGACATCATCCCCTTAAGAAAAACTCGTATTTCGTTTTCTATGTCCTCAGGAAGCACTAACTATCGATAGAAACCGCCTACTACCCTAACATTAACTCATCCATCTTATTTCATAGTTCTAAGAGTTGCAGGGGCAAACACCTATGTTTAACAAGTAGATAATTCGCTTATTAAGAGAAGAAAAGAAGAGAAGAGAAGAGAAGAGATAAAGCTTCGCAAAATTATCGTGTAATAAGTAAGCCGTTGATAGCGGAGAACACTAATCGTTACAAAATACAAATAACTGGAATTTTCCTGAAATTGAATATCTGCATTCTACTTCACTCTGGTCAGTTTCTTCACATAGCTATGTCCCGGAACATCGATCTTACAGAAATATATATCGGAAGCCACTTGTCTGTTATAATCATCTGTCCCATTCCAATTCACTTGGATTGGACCTGCACTCATTTTCCCTGATGCAATGGATTTTACCTTTTGTCCGCGTATATTATAGACACTAATCGTTACCTCATTCGGTTCTGGTAAGTCAAATTCGACCTTTGTATTCTCCCTGAATGGATTTGGGTATATCCGAATATTTGATATGTCTGCAATCGGACTTGTTTCATCGTGATTATCCACCGATCCGTATTCATAACACCCCATGTCCACCCCATTTCCATATACTCTTAACGCTCCGTTCAGATCATAAGGATAAAGTCCACCCGGCACATCCGTTGTTCCTGTATCGATACAGGGAGAACCTGCTGTAAGCTCATACGGTTTATCAGGATTGGCATAATCAAATAGCGGATCTCCTTCGATATTGCCCTCCTGCCAATAGATGGTTCCCCAGTTATGCTCATTATAAATTCCGTTAATTCCTCCCTGTACATTGCAGTGATTCAGGACTACATGATTGGCAGGAACAAATTGTTCAAATGGACGAAGCAGGAATATCTGATAAGGAGTATTGTTAGCAAATATGCAATTATAAAAACTTACTGAATCTGCACATATCTGAACTGCAGCACTCGGACTCTCATTATCGGCAAATGTACAGTTTATGATGTCATAAGTACCATAACCACTCAGCACTATGGGTCTACCTTTGTAATGTGCATCTGAATAGGTGCTAACATTATTCGTGAAAAGACAATTCTCGATACGGATTAAAGGAGTTCCAATATCGTATCCTGTTAATACGCAAGCTGCACCACCAAATTCTGTATTATCATAGTTGTTTTGAAAGATACAATTGCGAATTAATAAAGAATTAAGTGCATCAATACGTAAAGCAGCTCCTTGGTGATAATAAAAAATATCTGCGATATATGATTGATTATTATAGAAATAACATTTTTCCAAAGTAGCTTCCTCTATACTATTCAAAAAAATACCTGACATTGCTCCATTCCCAATATTATTGCTAATAATCATATCTTCAAATGAGCATATTCCCATGCGCATGAATGACATTGCTGGACTGATTGCAGAAGAACAGTTCTCAATAATCATATTCTTTAATAATAAATTTGTTGAAAAACTAGCTAATATAGCTGAGTTTGAACGCTCGTACGAGAAATTCATACATTTTAGTTTTTTTATTATACAATTTTTATTATCCCTAGATACGTTAATCATCGGATAATGATTATCTCCATCTATTATCGTATTATCCTGTGATTGCCCTTCAATATTAATATAGGGTTTTAACCCCACAGGAAGTTTCTGCTGATTCAAAGACGCTGAATAAACTCCGTCCGCTAAATACACTGTTTTCGGATTCAGGCTGTCACTGGCAATATGATGCACCGCCCAGGCAATGGTTTTATAAGGAGTATTCGGTGACATACCGTCGTTGGCATCATTACCATCCGGAGAGACATAAAAGTCATGGTTAGCTGGAATTATAAAAGTATGCTGAATATCGAATGTGTAAAGATAGATATCATCAATAAAATTCACTTGGGTCTGGGCAAAATATCGATCTGGAGTGAGTACTGTAAAAGTATCTACCACCACATTGACTGTCATGGGCAGGTCCCAGGCTAGGAAGTCTGCCCCCTGGGCTGAATAATTGTTATAGATACTGCAGCGGTTTATACTATCCATTGAAAAAGTGACTTCATCCCCTTCCAGGCAGATAGCTCCTCCTCCGCCTGTAGCAAGATTATCAAAAAATGATGTGTCAGTTAAATTGATATTCGCCTGCCTCGCATACAGACCACCGCCCATTTCCGTTTCATTGCGGAATATCCGGCAACTCTCGATAGACAGTGTACTGTGCTGGCCAACAAGAATTCCTCCGCCTTCATCTGCATAGAAATAGCGCATCCCTGAACCATTGGTGATGGAAAAACCCACGATTCTGGCTGATTGCTCACCACTCATGACTTTGACACAGGGACCGGTTCGCTGCCCATCTATAATGGTACTATCGATATAGGAACGGTCTCCGGTGGTAAGAATCAAACTGGTTACCGTAATTCTCTTTCCATCAAAATCAATATTCTCCAAATATCTTCCGGGATGAACCAGAACGATATCTTCCATCGTAGCAGCATTGATTCCAGCTTGAATCGTGGTGTAATTCCCCAATCCGTCCTGCCTGACCAGGATCGTATTTGCCTGTAAAACAACACCAATTACAATTAGCATCAGAATCAGGAATCCCTTGCGCATCATAGCTCCTATATTGCCGGGCAGGGAGTAAACTCTCCCTGCCCGATTTCATGGTTTACGAACTAACCTAAATTGAATACTCCACAACCATATTGCTCATTATCATTTCAGAAGTACCAGTTTTCTGGTTACCTGGTGTTCACCGGCATGCAGTTTGGCAAAATACATACCGCTGCTGACTGTTTTACCATTTTCGTTCGTGCCATCCCATATCATTTTATAGGAAC
>DAONDQ010000135.1:0-215 GCA_035402645.1 Candidatus Cloacimonadota bacterium
ACAGACCCAAGTGTCTGTCCAGGGATTTGAGAAGAGGATATAAAAGCGTGATTATCCCTACATGGAAATCAAGGAGGATAAACACATGGGTTTATCCATACATGAGCAACAATACCTCCGCAACATAAAGGTATATCCCATTTACAGATTACTCGTTAATCTGATGATCATAGGTCCGATTCTCGTTCCCTATATGATATTCAAGGGATTGAATT
>DAONDQ010000135.1:225-7139 GCA_035402645.1 Candidatus Cloacimonadota bacterium
TCAATCAATCTCAGCCATGGCAGTCCTCTTCTTTGAAATTCCCACAGGTACCATTGCAGACCGGATCTCCCGCAAGTTCTCCCTGTCATTGGGTTCCATCTGCATGGTCTTAGGATTGGTTATCTATATCATCGGAAAGTCTTTTGTCCATTTTGCAGTCGCAGAATTGATCTTTGGTTTGGGTATGACGTTCAATAGCGGTGCAGATGCTGCCATTTTATATGAGAGTCTTGTTAAACTGGAGAGAAAAAATGAATATCAGCACAGGGAAGGTCATGCAGGCTCACTGATCTTCATCGGGCAAGGCTTGGGGTCTGTTGTTAGCAGTATCCTATATACCAGGAGTCCATACACACCTTTCTGGGTAAGTGTTTGTTTTCTCATGGCATCTGTGGTTGCCGCATTCTGCTTCGTGGATTCAGAACACAAGAAAAGCGAACACAGCTACCTTCAGCATATTTGGAAAAGTTTCAAGATCAGCGTGACAACACCAAGATTACTTTGGGCTGTCTTGTTTGCAGTATTCATGGGCTTTGCACTCCGTGTATCCTATTGGTTATATCAACCATATTTTGTCCTTACTCATATCGATATCTTCTGGTATGGTATGATTTTCTTCTTTTTCAATCTGGTTGGGGCAATCGCTTCAAAATATATCGGGGCAAGATATTATGACAGGAGACCCAGAAAGGTCCTGCTGGTTTTGGCAGGATTGATGGCTGTGTCCTTCATCATCCCGGCGCTAATTGTATTCCCGTTCATGATCGTCGTACTGGCATTACAGCAGATTGTGAGAGGCATGTACAATCCGACACTTCGCTTTTATATCAATCACCAGGTACAGGATGAGCAGAGAGCAACCATTATCTCGATAGTCAGTTTGTCAGGAAGTCTTGGATTTGCCGTGTTATCACCGTTTGTAGGAATACTGCTGGATAAGCAGGGAACTCAGTTTACATATTTGTCAGTCGGAGTGGTAACTGTGTTTTCCATTCTCTTCCTCATTACCTTAAGGAGATTCCAGAAAGATAAGAAGAAGAGAATGGCACTTGAAAATACTACTTTTGAATCTGTTGGACCATGATCAGCTTGTCAGTTTCGTAACCCAATCCTTTTGCTTCATTGATCAGATTCTTCAATACTGATTCATCCATCTGGGGAGTTCTGCTCAGGATCCAGAGATATTTCATGGATTTACTGCCAATCAGAGCATACTGATAATCTTTTCTATCCAGGTCCATGATGAAGTAGTCTGCATAAAATGGTCTGAAGAAGGAGACCTTCAGATGTCCGCCGACATTCGGATCAACCCGTTTGGCAATGCCTTTTGCTATTTTATGTTTTCCATTAAGTGTTTTCAAATAACCCTGGTTAAGAACCTCGATCTTTCCATTCTTCATCAGAGTATAGGTAGCTGTCACCCCGACAAGATTTCTTTCGAAGGTATGATCGAAACGTGCTATTTCGTACCATGTGCCAATGTATTTGTTCAAATCTACATTCTTGACGATGGGCCTTTCAACCTTATTCTTCGCATTCAGCAAATTCACTATCAATAAGATAGATATCACCATCATTGCTAATTTGAAAAATTGCATTTTATTCCTCCAATTATTCAGTATTTCTTTTAAGATAATATAGATTCGGGTGTTTTCAAAATAAAAAAGGAGTCGATCATCATAATCAACTCCTTAAGACTTGGTAATTTTTGTCTTTATTTATGGAACTTACGGATGAATTCTTCCACTTCCGGTATACCACCCTGGAATATCAAATAGCCGTTGTAAGGCTCGCCGTCAGTGATTTCTCCAGCAATGGGGGTAAGCATGAGTTTCTTGACTTCTTCAGGATCAGAGGTCTGTCCCAAAGCCCAACTTAACTTGATATAGGCAACTTCAGGCAGGAGATTCTCTCCCGGGATGATTCCCATGCTCATCAGGTCTCTTCCTGTATCATACACGAACATATGCACGAATCCCCAGAGAGTCTGGACGGTCATATAGATGTGAACACCCTTTTCGACCGCTCGCTTGATGGCGGGATAAACAGGCTTATTGATATGACCCAAGCCTGTTCCTGCAATCACAATACCCTTGTAACCATTATCAGTGAGTGAATCGATGATATCCGGATGCATATTGGGATAATAATATACAATCGCCACACGTTCATCAAAGAATGGATACACTTTCACATTCTTATCTTTTCTCCTGGGATTGTAATCTGTCTTAATGGGAGTAATTTTATCTCTCGTTACAGTAGCAATGGGAACGTCACCGATTGTCCTGAATGTGGAACGGTACGATGAATGCATCTTGCGCACACGGGTTCCACGATGAAGCAGTCCATATTCATCACTCGTTGGACCGAACATGCAAACCATGACTTCGGCAATATCGGAATCAGCAGCTGTCTTGGCAGCATGCATCAGGTTCAGGGCAGCATCGGAAGACGGTCTGTCACTGGAACGTTGTGAACCTACCATGACTACGGGAACCGGCAGGTCCTGTAGCATGAAGGAAAGGGCGGCGGCAGTATGATGCATGGTGTCAGTACCATGTCCGATGATAATGCCATCGATGCCTTTATTGATTGCTTCCCCAATGGAGATTGCCAGTTTCTTGTATTGTTCCGGTCCCATATTCTCAGAGAAGACTGCAAACAGTTTCTCAGTTTCCAGGTTGCAAATATCTGCTAATTCGGGAACAGCACCATACAGCTCACCAGGAGAGAAAGCAGGAATCACTGCTCCTGTTCTGTAATCCAGTCTTGAAGCAATCGTACCGCCGGTACCGAACAATTTGACTTTTGGAAGACCGGGGGTATTAGGAAATTCTCTTTCGGGTATCTTGTAATGCGCTTCCTTGTAGCCTGTTTCCTTCATATCGAGGATATTATCTACATCGATACCGACATTGTAACCTGTGATGAGTTTAATGACAATATGCTTGTCATCATCGTTTTCAGACCGTGGTAGGATGATACCCTGGAATCGACCGCGTGTGGTATCGACTGTCGTATCACCCCATACGCGAACCTTGAAATGCTTGAGTACTTCAAGTGCTCTGCCTTTATATCCTTTAAAGAGGTCAAGCATGTGCTACCTCCTTTTGAAGGAAGTCTTCCACTTTGGTGCGCAAGTCCTTCATGGGAATGTTTCCCAGAGCGATCTTCTTCAATCTTCCCATGATCCAGTTCGTCTCGGCATCAGGGTTATGATTGGACTTATTTCTCTTGAATATGTCATGTAATACTGGAATCTGCTCATAAATGCTTTCAGGTTCGATATTCTTGTAACCAATAACGGTTAGGATGGATGAGAATTCCATATTCGGATTTACAAACAGCACTTCCATGAGCAACGGCAGGATATCGGTTGTCAATTTACGTGCCTTGATGAATTTCAGCATATCTTCTATTCTGTCGTGCCCGAAAGGAAGCGGATTCCTTCCCTGCATGCTCTTCAAGTGATGTGCATATAACAGGCAGAGGAATCTTGGAGAAACTTCCTGTTCCGCAGATATTCTCTCGATGACAGGCATCAAATTGTTACGGAGAATATAAGCAAAGGCATCTTCCGGTACATTCCAGGCAATCAGTTGCTTCATGCGCTCGTGAAGATCGATAGGTAATTGCTGCCTTGCTTCTTCGATCATTTCATCATGAATCGAAATGGGAGCAGAATCAGTATCCGGATACATGCGGTCAGGTCCTGGAAGTACTCTTTCAAAAAGCGTTGTACCATCTGGCATTGATTTTCTTGTTTCACCGGGAATACCTGAGAATGCAAGCTGGCATCGTTCCGTGATTGTTTCAACTGCTGTTTTCAAATCATCTTCAGGAGTCCATAAGAGTATCTGGGCATCATTTTCGCCTGCATCTAACTGGGATGCAATCGTGCTCCAATCAGCTTCAGTCAACTCCGGCTCAAGTTCTTCAGAATGGTACATATTCGGTTTTTCGAGGCAGGCAATGACTTTCAGCCTGTCTTCCAATTCACTGGCAAAGGTTCTTCCCGGCTGTGTGAAGAAGGATAAGATGTTCTTGAATTCCGGCAGGTTGATGACGATCAGTTTCCAGTTCTCTGCTGCAGCCGCCTTTAAGGCTGGAATATGTTTCCATTCATCTGGAGACAGATAGACCCAGTTCGTATTCCATTTTTCCGGATTTTGAACCCGTTCATTCAGGTCTTTCTTTATCTCAAGCAGTGATATCTGCCGATAGGCTTCATTATGAGTGAGTTTGGGGATCCAACTGATATGGGCAACGCCTTTGATCTCGATTCTGGTTCCACCAGTCACACTGACGTTTACATCCTGGCGCGCAGCGCCAATTCCCACTCGTGCCTTACCGGAACTGCGGGCAAGGAATCGAATATACTGCCCCGCTTCCGCAGCTTCCTGAGGCGTGAGCATATCCGGATAAGTCACTGTTTCGATGAGAGGCATACCCAATCTGTCAGCGAAATATACTCTCGTATGACGAATATCGGAAACTTCCCGGCAACTGTCTTCCTCAATACTGAATTGAATGACTCTGATTACCTTATTCCTGATTGGGAAAGAGCCTTCTATACCCAGGATCGTTGTGCGTTGGAATCCTGTAGGTATGCTGCCGTCGAGGTATTGTTTACGGGTGATGTGCAGTTCGCCAACGATGTTCATTTTCAATAAAAGAGCAATCTGCATGGCGTGTGACAAAGCTTCCCTGTTGAGAAGAAAGGGAGGAGTGTCATCGACTTCATACGTACAAGCAGAATCGTTCTTGATTCGATATACAATTTTTTTCCTTGTACGGAATTCCATCAATGCCGTACCATCATACTCACCCAGTTCACTCAGTGTGGGACGCATGTGGCGGACGATCTCGGCATCGAAATTATCAAAATCATGATATATCCCGGCTTTGCATCGGCAGAATAACTTCTTCTGTGTAAGAAGCTGCTGATGTACTTCCAGTCCACATTTGAATCCCATCTTAGCATAAGTATCTGGTGTCGCTTGCTTCAATTCCACCCACCCAACCCGGGTGCGGGAATTCAACCAATTCTCTGTCCATTTGTTCGACATGGATACTTTCCTTTTTGCCAAAATGGCTGTTTTTTCCGTATGCTTTTTTTTGATGTGGTGATAGTCAACAAAAAAGGTGATATATTTTGGATGATGCAAAAAGTTTTTGCCTATGAAGTGAAGGACGGTCTATCAGACAATGTGCTTATTCTGCTGTTACCTTGAAGAATTTCTGACCCTCTGTTGCCGATAAGGATCTTTCTATGAAGTTATTATTCGTTATTCCACTTTCAAGCCATGGACCGTTCGGACTAACTGCCTCATATACTCGATAATGAATGGCTCCAGGAACAGCATCCCAATGTAATACTATGTTGTTTGTGTTCAGTTGAAAAGTCAGGTTTTCAGGAATTGCAGGTGCAGGGGTTGAATACGTCAACGATATCGAGTTCAAAATCACCTGATATGTACCATCTGAATGCAGGTATGCTTTCCATAGGAATTGGCCCTCGCCTTGGGGCAATGCTGCAAGATGGTCATTGATATCCTGGGATGGACTTGCCTCATCAAAACTTTGGTTTGAGGTAAACCACATATCATCATTCCAATAATACCAAGTCATACCATTATCATTGCTTATCGTATAATGAATTTGGTCTCCATTTTGAGCTGCAGATTGAGTAAAACCTTCCACTGCCACAAAATCGACAGATGCAAGGGGTTGGATCGTAGGATTGTTCACTGGATAACATGTCTCCTCACTTACACTGTAAGCCATGGTTCTTGATATACCTTCAGCATTTCCCATGACTTTGAAATCATCGATAAAACCAACAAATGAGTGACCATCAAAAGCTTCTGCCCTGATCATGACTCGGCTTACAGTAGAGGATAAGGGCAGTTCATCCATTCTGAAAACTACGTGGTAATTTGTATCGTACACGACAGCGTTGTAATGATCTTCATGGAGTTCCACTGACATGAGATACCACTGATTACATTGAAAGGATGTATTACTCTCCCGGAAATTGTTCAAATATAGATCATAATAGGAAAAGTGAGACATCCCATATCCAATGCCGGCTATCAGGTCATTATCTGAATCCCCCAATTCTAATGAGAAATTCATATTCCCGGTATTGGTTAACTTCATCCACATTTGAACTGTGGAATTCCTCGTACGGTTTATATCACAGAATGTCTGTATCTCCGATGCAGCCGGGAGATATGCTGCTTTCCCGATTGCACCGTTGTGGGTTTGAGTCGCAACTATCAGAAAATCGTGATAGCCATAATTCCAAACCGGTTTTTCTTTTACCGGTACGACCGCAGAGGTGATTTCAGGCTCAATTGTGAGACCTGTATACCAGGTCGAAGGCTGATTCGTCGGTGCTCCCGCATAATACATCCAGAGCTGATTATTGGTAACATTAAATGAATTGCGGTAGATATTGTCAGTCAGTATGAACGGAGTGTCCTGGTCCTGATAATTCCATGATCCGGGTATTCCGGGATTAGCTGCAATTCTTACCAGTTCACGATCTTCAGGATAAAATGTGGGATTTGCATCACGATATAATTCTATGGTTGAATAATCATCCCATGATATATAATGTGGAATCAGTAGATAGTAGTAATCTCCATATTTGAAAGGAAATGGACAAAATCTTCCATCCTCGAAAATTGGACTTCGACTGTCCTTTACCCAGTGATACAAATCAGTGGATGTAGCCAAACCCGTTTTTCTTTGCGTCCCAGCACTATTCCAATCGTTGTAGAAAAGATAATATGTACCGTTGACCTTAATAATTCCCCATGGTTCAATACCGCAAAACCAAGCTGTGTTATTTTCTGTGAGAACCGGAGTACCAGCACATTGCGTTCACAAAGATCCAGCAATGAAAA
>DAONDQ010000136.1:0-7079 GCA_035402645.1 Candidatus Cloacimonadota bacterium
ATGATGGTTTACCCGGAAGGAGTCTTTTATAAAAAAGTCTCCATAGAAGACGTGAATGAGATCGTAGAGGAACACTTCCTGAAGGGAAGACCTGTCAAGCGTCTCATGATGCAAGGGGAAGATGCGAAGGAACTCGCAACTGCTCCAGAAATACCTTTCTACCAGAAACAGGTAAAAGTTGCTTTAGCAAACTGTGGTTATATCGATCCGGAAAGTTTGGATGAATATATTGCCACAGGCGGTTATGAAGCACTCGGAACTGTTTTAACCACCATGAACCAGGAAGAATTGATCGAAATCGTGAAGAAGTCCGGTTTACGTGGTCGTGGTGGGGCAGGTTTCCCAACCTGGTTAAAATGGAAACTTACTTATGATGTAAAGAAAACTCCGAAATATGTGATTTGCAATGGTGACGAAGGTGACCCGGGTGCATTTATGGATCGTTCCCTTCTCGAAGGTGATCCGCATCGTGTGCTCGAAGGCATGATCATTGCCGCATATGCAATCGGAGCCAATAAGGGTTTCTTCTATATCCGCGCTGAATATCCATTGGCAATCAAGAGAATCAAACTTGCGATCGAGCAGGCTCGTGAACTTGGATTGCTCGGCAATGACATATTTGGTTCGGGTTTCACTTTTGATGCTGAAGTTCGTGCGGGAGCCGGTGCATTTGTATGCGGCGAAGAAACTGCATTGATTTCATCCATTGAAGGTGAAAGAGGACATCCAAGACCCAAGCCGCCATATCCATCCGTGCAAGGTCTTTGGGATCAACCCACGATGGTGAATAACGTTGAGACATTGGCAAATCTTCAATCCATTATCCGTAATGGTGCTGATTGGTTTGCTTCCATGGGAACTGAAAAAAGCAAAGGCACAAAGGTATTTGCGCTGACTGGTGATGTCCAGAATACCGGGCTTGTTGAAGTTCCTATGGGAATCACGCTGCGTGAGTTGATCTTCAATGTAGGTGGCGGAATCACCAACAATGGAAAATTCAAGGCTGTACAGCTTGGAGGTCCATCAGGCGGAGCTTTATCCACAGAGCATCTCGATGTAGAGGTGGATTACGAATCTCTGAAGGCAAACGGTGCCATGATGGGATCAGGTGGTGTTATTGTGATGAACGATAACAACTGTATGGTCAATGTTGCCAAGTTCTTCCTTGATTTCTGTGTTGATGAATCCTGTGGTAAATGCTCACCATGCCGCATCGGTTTGAAACAAATGTACGATATCTTGGAACGAATCACGAAAGGTGAAGGTAAACCTTCAGACCTTGATGAATTACAGAAGATTGGTGAAACAGTCATCCAACTGTCTTTATGCGGACTTGGACAGACCGGACCCAATCCTGTCCTAAGCATGATACACCATTTCCGTGAAGAATATGAAGCGCATATCAATAACAAGATGTGCCCTGCAAAGGTCTGTCTCGATTTGATGCATTTCAACATCGATAAGAATCGTTGTATCGGTTGTTCTCTCTGCGCAAGGAAATGTCCAGTTACTTGTATTTCCGGAAGCAGGGAAGAAAAGTACACGATTCATCAAGTTGATTGTATCAAATGTGGAACATGCTTCGAAGTATGTCCTGTGAAGGCTATCGACAAGGTTGCAGGGATTCATCCGGATGTTACTGCCAAGAAAAAACAAGATGAAATAGATAAATTAATGGAAGAACCCTTCTAAGGATATTCGAATTGAAGAGTTCAGGTTTTTTTAACGTCATAAATGAATTTGTTCTAATAACCTATATTCCCTTTTAGGAGAGAGAGTATGTATCGCCAAATATTTGACAAATACGCTCCAACAAAAGATAATCTTATCTATATTCTCCATGAGATACAGGATACGCATCCTCAGCATTATATCTCTGAAGAAGCTGTAACTGAAATCTCCAAGTATCTGGGTGTTCCCGTGAATCATATTTATAGTGTTATCACATTTTACACCATGTATAGCACAAAACCCAGAGGAAAGAACATCATTCGTCTGTGTGAATCACCACCTTGTTATTTGAAGGGTTCCGATAACATCCTTCGAAAGCTCATGACAATATTGCAAGTCAAACCAGGTGAGACCACAGAAGACGGTTTATTCACTCTTGAACTTGCAGCATGCCTTGGTGTTTGTGGAAATGCACCTGTCATGATGATCAATCAGGACGTCTATGGTGACCTAACAGATACCCGTGTTGTTGAAATCATCAACAAGATCAAGGGAGGCAAATAATGAAGTACTATCGCAGTCATTTATTGATTGGGATGAATGAAGCTTCCCTTTCTGCCGGAGTCAAGGAATTCGAAGCAGAACTTCGCAATGAATTGACCAAGCACAATCTCCAGGACGAGATCAATGTCCTCGAGACTGGTCCGTTGAGTTTCTTTGGCAAGGGAATCTGCATGACAGTGTTCCCTGAAAATACACAGTATGCTGATGTGAAGATGGAAGACATTCCTGAACTCGTCAGTGAGCACTTCCTGAAGGGACGCGTTGTGAAGCGTCTTGTATTTGAAGGTGTTCTTCAAGGTGAAGCTAAATTAAATTATGCTGAACGTATCGTGCTCGATAATTCCGGTTTGATCGATCCTGACAGTATTGATGAATATGTCGGAAGGGGCGGATACGAAGCATTGGAAAAGGCAATCCTAAAGATGAAGCCAATGGAAGTGGTGGAAGAAGTCAAGAAATCCGGCCTTCGCGGTCGAGGCGGAGCAGGTTTCCCCACTGGTTTGAAGTGGAGTTTCACTGCCCCAATTCAAACAGATCAGAAATTCGTTGTGATCAATGCTGACGAAGGAGAACCGGGAACTTTCAAGGATCGTTTGATCATGGAAGGCGACCCACACAAACTTCTTGAAGGTATATCCATCTGTGCTTATGCAGTTGGTGCTTCCAAAGCCTATATCTACATTCGTGGTGAGTATCACCTTTGTATCGAAAGATTGCGTCATGCGATCCAACAGGCAAAAGTATATGGTATTCTTGGCGATCATATATTCGGTTCTGACTTCTCTCTCGACATCGATATCAAGATCGGTGCCGGCGCATATGTTTGCGGAGAGGAAACTGCCTTGATCGAATCACTCGAAGGAAATCGCGGTAATCCACGCTGGAAACCACCATTCCCTGGAGTTGAGGGATTATGGAAGAAACCGACAGTAGTCAATAACGTGGAAACCCTGGCCAGCGTTCCTTATATCATCAAGAACGGTGCTGAAGCTTTTGCAAAGCGCGGGACTTCTGATTGCACGGGCACCAAGGTTTACACGATACTTGGTGAAGTCGCCCATCCCGGATTATGCGAAGTCGATATGGGAACCACCATGCGTACCATCATCAATGAGTACGGTGGTGGCATGAAGAAAGGCATTAAGTTCAAAGCCGCTCTTGTTGGCGGTGCTGCAGGTGTATTCCTGCCAGACAGCATGCTTGATGTGAAGATGGACTTTGCCAGCCTGAATCAATATGCAGCAGTGCTTGGTTCAGGTGCAGTCCTTGTCATGAATGAGAATACCAGCATTGTTGACATGCTTTATTCCATATTGAAGTTCTTCCGTCATGAATCATGCGGAAAATGCTCACCATGTCGTATCGGTACTCAGGAATTGTATGACCTGATCGTTAAAATTAAGAAAGGTAACGGAACGAAGGAAGATTTGGATAAGATGGAACTCCTTGCAGAAGTGATGAAGCAAACTGCATTCTGCGCATTGGGTCAATCACCGATCATGCCGATTCAAAGTGCCTTTGAACATTTCAAGGATGAATTCCTGGCATTGGTTCATTGAGCCGAAAGTCAATCATCTTGATAGTAAAATAATGAGGAGAAATCCTGGAGGTAAATAAATGGCAAAGTTATTCAATATATGGATAGATGGAAAGGCTTTCGACGTTGAAGAAGGACTTACTATCCTTGAAGCTGCCAAAAAAAATGGGATGCATATTCCCACATTATGTTATCATCCTGATCTGCCGCCAACTGCGAATTGCGGAATCTGCGTTGTTGAGATCGAAGGCAGCCCGGCTCTGAAGCGTGCATGCTGCACACCGGTCGCACCCGGGATGAAGGTAAATACCAACAACAAAAAAATCAGAGCATATCGTAAGTTGCTTGTTGAAATGATTTTATCAGATCACGATGTAACCTGCCCAACATGTTCTGCCAATGGAAAGTGTGAATTACAGGATCTGGCAAACAATCTGAGTGCCAATCCCGATGAACTTCCTTCCATTCTCAATAAAGTCCCGATCGATGAAACCAGCCCTTCCATCATCAGGGATAACAATAAGTGTATCTCCTGCGGAAGATGCGTTACTGTTTGTAATGAAACACAAACTGTTTATGCCCTTACCTTCGCGGATAGAGGTATCGAAGGTCATATCGATACTGCTTTCGGTTTGGGAATGGCAAACAGCCCCTGTGTAAATTGCGGTCAGTGCACTGTCTACTGCCCAACAGGTGCATTGCGTGAAAACTCTGAAATAGATAAGGTATGGGAAGCCATCCTCGATCCTACCAAACATGTGATCGTTCAGGAAGCTCCTGCAGTCCGTGTTGCCTTGGCTGAAGAATTCGGCATGGAACCAGGGCTTGCAACACCAGGTAAAATGTATGCCGCACTTCGTAAGATTGGTTTCGATGCTGTGATGGACACAAACTTTACAGCAGACCTGACAATCATGGAAGAGGGTACAGAATGCGTTGAACTGATTAAAGCCGGAAACCCGAAGCCTTTGATCACTTCATGTTCACCCGGTTGGATCAAGTTCATGGAAACATATTATCCTGACCTTGCTGATTGTATCTCAACTGCCAAATCACCCATGTCCATGTTTGGTGTGTTGGCAAAGACATACTATGCCAAGGAAAAGGGAATCGATCCAGCGAATATCGTCAGCGTTGCCATCATGCCCTGTACGGCTAAGAAGTTTGAAGCCCGTCGTCCTGAAATGCATGATTCCGGTTACCAGGATGTTGATAATGTCCTCACTACCCGCGAATTCATCCGCATGATCAAGGAAGCTGGCATTGACTTCAAGCATGTCGAACCAGAGGATCCTGATGGGCTGATGAGTTATTACACTGGTGCCGGTACCATTTTTGGTGTGACCGGCGGTGTGATGGAAGCTGCCGTTCGTTCTGCCTACACACTTATTACCGGCAAAGAACTGGAAGATGTTGATATCAAGGCTGTTCGTGGATTCGAAGGGATCAAGGAAGCCGAAGTCAATATTGATGGTGTTGTCGTCAGCGTCGCTGTCGCACATGGATTAGGCAATGCACGTAAACTGATGGACCAGGTTCGCGAACAACTGAAAACAACCGGAAAGTCAAAATGGAATTTCATCGAAATCATGGCTTGCCCCGGTGGTTGTGTCGGTGGTGGCGGTCAGCCTTATGGCAACGATATGGCGCATCGCGCACGTAAGGGACAGGGATTGTATGATGAAGACAGAGGATTACCAGTCCGTAAGTCTCACCACAATCCTGAAGTTCTCAAGATATATGAGAAGTTCCTCGGTAAGCCAAATTCCGAACTTGCTCATAAATTGCTTCATACCCATTACTTCAAGAGGTCCCAGACTTCCGGACAGGTATTGGAAGAAGCCACTCACAAACATCATTAATAATCAATGATATAAAAGCCCGCTATCTATCATAGAAGCGGGCTTTTTCTTTTAATCAGTGATTTCCAACTTGATTATCTTTTAGTCAAACATAGCTTTGCACATACAAATTTCCAAAAAATACCCATTGAGCGATTCTAAAAATTCACTCGAATCTCAGTAAAGGATACCTTAATCATCTCTTAAATCTTGAGGGATTCTTGAGAGAGGCTTAGGAGAGGTTTGAGGGAGGCTTAGCTCTTTCTCTTATTCTGGACTATAGTAATTGAATAAGGGGAATATAGAGATTTATCGGATTGTGATTTTTACGAACTTGGTATCGATATCCCCATTTTTAAGATTCTTCTTCCACATGGCTCTCAAGCGTAGCGCAGAAACAAGTTCCGTATTTCCACATAATATATATGCTTCACTTTGGGGGCATTTCTTTTTCAGAAAATCACCCAGGTCATTGTAAAGCTTTGGAGTCTGATCTTCTCTGCCAAGACGAACCCCATAAGGTGGGTTTGTGATTATAAAGCGATTTTCTGCCAAAGGAAGATCCTGGAATTTACTTACTGTAAACTCGACCCGATCACCGAAAGGGAGTTCAGACAGGTTATCCTTCGCATCGTTGATGGTTTTAACATTGATATCTGAGCCCTTGATCAAGCCATAGGGGAGAGGAATGATCCCGGCATCTTCTTCCTTACGAATTTTATCCCACAATTTCGGTTCAAAATCCGGCATGAAACGAACAGCCCTATGATCCCTCAGATAACCTGCAGGTATATGACAGTATTTCATTAGTGCTTCCGCAAGGATTGTCCCAGAACCGCACATGATATCTGTGAGTGGTTTACTTCCATCCCATTGTGAAATATCGATCATTGCAGCAGCAAGTGTTTCCTGTAAAGGTGCAGAAAAGGCGTGCTTTCTATAATTCCTTTTATGAAGGCTGTTGCCTGATACATCAAGTGAAATGGTAACGAAATTCATTCGGATATGCAGATTGAATATAATATCGGCATCCTTCGTAGAAAAGTTAGGCCTGGCATTATACTTTTCACGGAACTGGTCACAAATGGCATCTTTCAGAACCTGCCCAGCATACATTGAATTATCGATATTGCTGTCGCTGACATTGGAGATGATGTTAAAAGTCTCATCCAGTTTAAAGAGTTCTGTCCATTTGATATCCTTTGACGCCCTTTCATACAGGTATTTTTCAGCATGGCAATTGAAACTGAAGAGCGGAGCCAGGATCCTTTGAATCAATCGGCTGCAATAAAGGACTTTATACAATGTGGGTTTATTACATTTGAAATGGAACCCTCTCGGGACTTCCTTGATGATCGTACATCCAAGAGAGAGCAAGTCTTCGGCGGCAAATCGTTCAAGACTTCCGGCAACCTGTGCAAAGTATATATTATTTTTAATATATACTTTGCACAGGTTGCCGGAAG
>DAONDQ010000137.1:0-7066 GCA_035402645.1 Candidatus Cloacimonadota bacterium
CATCAAACAGACAGAGAACAGAAGGAATTCCTGAAATATAAGACCTTCTTTGGTAATGAGATTGTCGCCAATACTCGCCGTCTTTGCCTGATGAATATGTTTTTGCATAACATTGGAGATATCGAAGGGGATACTGCCATATCTTCTACAGATTCGTTAGTAATGGATACCGGGAAGAGATACGATTATGTACTTACTAATCCGCCTTTCGGTAAACGCAGTTCCATGACCTTCACAAATGAAGAAGGTGAACAGGAGAAAGAGGATTTAACTTATAACCGACAAGACTTCTGGACAACTACCAGCAATAAACAACTGAACTTTGTACAGCACATCCATACCATACTGAAAACCACAGGCAAAGCTGCTGTTGTTGTTCCTGATAATGTGCTGTTTGAAGGCGGAGCAGGGGAAACAGTTCGTAAGAAACTATTGGAAACCACAGACCTGCATACAATCTTACGTCTTCCAACAGGTATTTTCTATAGTGCAGGTGTGAAAGCTAACGTTATCTTCTTTGATAATCAGCCTGCCAGTAAAGACCCATGCACAAAGGAAATCTGGATTTATGACTTCCGTACCAATCAGCATTTTACCTTAAAGCAGAATCCCTTGAAACCTGAACATCTCATGGATTTCATCAAATGCTATAATCCTGATAACCGTTTCCAAAGAACAGAAACCTATTCAGAAGATAATCCAGAAGGCAAATGGCGTAAATATACCTATGATGATATCATCAATCGGGATAAGACAAGTTTGTATATCTTCTGGCTAAAAGATAACAGCCTGGTTGATCTGGATAACCTTCCTGACCCAGATGAAATTGCTTTGGATATTGTAGAAAATTTGGAAGCTGGATTGGAGAGCTTTAGAGAGATTGTGGGGAAGTTGAAGAAGTAAAATCTATTGGAGCTAAATCATAACAATATTCATTATAAGATAGAGTTATTGAACAGATAATGAATAGCTGATAAGGAGAAAACTGTGGAATTATTTTATTTGGTTCTAAAATTCTTACATTTACCGCAAACAATGCACTCTGCAATTCTCTTATTTATATTCTTCTTTGTAGCACTCATCGGGATTTTGACTTGGATTATTAATGTTACCCAAATAAAGACAGTAGTATTGAAATTCATCAAACAAATTAAATACCAATATGAAAGTGATTTACCCGGGTACTTTCAAGCTGCTATTAAAAGTCTCCCGTTATTTAATTACAGTCTTTTATATGATAGGATTTATCAGTTCTATGAAAACCGTAAAGCGAAACTACCCGAAGAGTATTTTTTCTACAGAATGGGATCTATGAATAATATTGGAGATAGTTCACTGAATTTGAAAGTACCTTTGCTGCTAAAAAAGGAGTGGACTATTTCAAATAATCCTAACTTCCAATTGTATTATGAACTTAATTTCACTAAACAGAATAAAATGATCGAAGATAGATTTTCCAGTATAACAAAAGAATATACAGGTTATAACGACTTTATGGAATTCATGCATGACGAAATTAATAATGAATTGTATGAGTCTGAAACCTATAACCTGTACGATTTACAAGAAAAAGAGATGTTACACCTTCGTTTTTGTAAAGGATCTTATTCTGATTACATACGGCAATATGAAGCAATTGGAAAAGAGACCATATATCTATACTTTAGAGAGATGGTGAAAAAAGAAAAGGGAAAAGTATATAATTACTATTATCGATTACGAAATTTACTAAAAGATCAGATTGTTCAAAACTATCATGAGTATCCATGTTCTATCGGTCTGAATGTCTTTACAATCATAGATGCAGGGAGTAAATTCTATACTCTTGTACAGGATAGAAATGCAACATTACCAGAACATCCTAAATTATTGCATGTGGTTCCTGCGGGTACTTTTCAGCCTCATCCTCCAATTGATAATAAGAGTTGGGAGGAGCAGTTCTATTTTGAGCATACAATCATTAGAGAATTTGCGGAAGAGATGTTTGATTTTGATGTAGCCAGACATCCTAAAAGGAAATCATCAGAGAATTTCTTAAACGAGATAATGAAAATTGATATTAAGGGTACAACAGTATCAGTAAATAAATCTATTGCGGATCTTTTAAAAATAGATACTACAGACAAGTCGTACAAAACAGGAAGTTACAAAATAATACCTACAAGTTTCAGTATCGATATGATGCCTGTAAAACCTCAAATATCTTTCGTGATGCATATACAAAATAGTGAACTTTGCGAATTACTCATTAAAGCTGCATTGGGTTCTGAATATGAGGGTAAAGTGAAAATGTTAGAAATCGATTCTCCAGATTTTCAAAGATTCGTTCGAGAACACCTCAATGTGAATTCCTTTACACCAACTGGAATAATAGCATTTGAGGAAGGATATAAGTATTTCCAAAAGTACATTAAGATAAATGAAGTAGCTGTTAGCAGTGAAAAATGATGATCAATGAAACAGGTTATTTTGTCGATTAAACCAAAATATGATGTCCAGAAGGTATCAGGTTGTGGTTTACGGGTAAACAGGTAATGAGTTAATGAAGAACAATTCCAAAAGTATAAACAACCAAAGGAATTGAAAGACTTCTCGTTTTTTTGCCCTCCGCAGTCGTTTGCGTATGTTCTGTAGGGGCTGAAACCCATGGGAGCCTTCTTCTTTGCTTACCTGGAGGTCATGCGTTACGATAGTATCGCCCTAACGGGCTCAGACAATTTTGGGACGCAAACCCAGGAATGAATTCCTGGGCTAAGTGATAACGTCCTGCGGACTAAAGCGAACGCGGAGCGTTTCGCACAGTTAAGAATTAAAAGTTAAAAGTTAAAAATTAGCAGAGCAGATGGATCCTCGCATACGCAAGGATGACAGAAACGAAAGGCAGTAAAGAATGAAGATTGAAGATTGAAAATTTAAGATTGAAGAATTGAGGAGAAGAAAAAGGAGGAAAGATGGCAAGATTTACCGTTCATGTCGAGCACGGAAATGGTCATGCGGCTTCAGGCAGCAAGGTTTTTTTGGATATTCATAAATGGCCTGCCAGCACTTGGTTGGAAGGTAATACCGATTCTAATGGTGATATGGATTTTGATGTAGATGGATCAGGTATTGAAATCTGTTTCCATGTGAATGGCAGACCCTACCAAACTGAGACTGTTCATAATGGAGATTGTGTATATATAACAATTTGAAATAAGGTTTTAGCATATTACTTGCGGGGGAAACGATGTCAGTTAATTTATTTCTTGACGAGTTTACCTATAGGTTAACTTATGGGGCGTAATTATACAGAACTTTCATTAGATGCTTTTAAAGCTGAACACAGGATAGCGGACAATAGGATAACTTTATACGTTGATGATGAGAACCAAAAGGATATTTTTGAAGTTCTCGCGAACTATAATAAGCATTTGCAGGTAGTCCTGTTCTGGATGTTAAAAGGTTTGCATAATTATCATGATGATTATTATGGTAATGAAGATTTCTCTGAAGAGACTGAAGGAATTCATGCAATGAAATTCAAAACTGAAGGACAGAATTTTCGAATTTACTGTAGAGAGTTCTTTAATGACGATAATACAAAGAAGAAAGTTATAATGGCATACGCCTTTCACAAGAAATCGGAAGGAATTGATAAGAAACTACGACGTCTACTCAAAGCAATTGGGGAGTACGATTATGAAATCACATGGTAAGGTAACTGATATCCAGGACAGATTTGACAAGATCCTTGATTTATCAAATGTGAAAGAGCAGATTGAAGTTAGGGAGATGATACTTAACTCTGTGATCATGGAACAAATTGACTTCAATCTCAAACAAAAAGGTCTCAACAGGTCTGATCTTGCAAAAATAATTGGCGTAACCAAATCCTATGTGAGCCAGTTATTCAATTGTAATAAGATGATAAACCTAAATATGATCGCAGCCATTGAAAAACATCTGAATCTAAATGTCTTTGTAAAGATAACTCCGCCGGTTTATACTACCTTCTGTGAATCAGGGAACATATCAGAAAAGTTATGGGAACAAGTAAAAAGTGATAGGGAGTTTGTAAAACCCAGTGATTTAGAAAATTTCGAGAAAATACCTAAACAAGCAGTTAGTTTTAATGGTGAGAGTTGATTTATGGATATCCTACGTTCAGAATTGGACCTCAAAGACTTTGTCGTTCTACAATGTAATACGGAATCTATCTTTCCCCAAAAAAGGGCTATAAAATCATCAAAAGCCCTGAAAGAACTTCCTGTTGATATCGATTTTGATTTGTATAAGAATGAAGAATCAAATGAATTTCGTATTATCATAGAAGTGAAAGTGAATTGCAATGAAGATAAATTACCTGGCTATTCGATATTCGTGAAGTGCGGTTCCAGGTTTGATTTGAATGTCATAGATGAAAACGAAGAAGATAAAAAGAATGCCCTGATTAATTCCGCAGTACAAATCACCATCAATTCAGTGAGAGGATATCTGTGGAATGTGACTTCGTTCGGTATCTATGGAAGATATACATTACCAACGATCAACCTTCCTGCTCTGATGAAGGCAAAAGCTGAGAAGGCAGAATAACCAAGGAAAACTATTGTAATGTAGGGGTTGACATCCTTGGCAGCCTTCTTCTTTGCTTGCCCGAAGGTCAAGCGCTTTACGCAGTTAAGAATTAAAAATTAAAAGTTAAAAATTGGCAGAAAACATCGCAGATGTGACATCTCATAGCCTAAGGTGTAAACCTCAGGTGGATGTGATTTGTTTTGTTTTTCATTTATCCTAATTTGAACCCTTTATGGGTGATAGCATTCTTTTTACCATCTGATGCCACCTCTAACGAGGTTTGTGAATCTTTTTGTATTACAATTCCTGGAGGTTTACGCCTTAGGCTATGAGCGAACACCCTTTCAGGGTTTCAATGATACAGATGATTTATGAGCAGAAGGTTTACACCTTTGGCTATGCGCCTACACCCTTCCAGGGTTAATGAAATCAGAGACCTCCCTTAATCCCCCCTTCCCAAGGGGGGAGCAGATGATTCAACCGAAAATGGTTGCGTGGTCGATTTGCAACCAAAAGAGGTTGCGAAAATGCGCGGAGCGCAGATAAAAATTAAAAGTTAAGAATTAGAAGTTAAAAGTTGGCAGAAGAGACTAGGTGCGGAGCGCATTTAAGATTGAAGATGGAAGATTGAAGAATTTGCAGAGCAGATGGATCCCCGACACTTCGACAAGCTCAGTGCAGTGCTTCGCGAGGATGACCTTCACGCTTCGCTTAATTAAAAGTTAAAAGTTAAACGTTGGCACAAGATGCTAGGCGCATGCGCATTTAAGATTGAAGAATTAAGATTGAAGAATTTCAGAGATAATAAGTTTTAAGAAAATAAATTTCGTGTATTTTGGTTGTTTCGTGTGTTTGGTGTTTTTCGTGGTTTGAAGTATGCGCTATTTGATAAACTCCTTGACATAAATACCAACGAATTTTCTATGAATTTGTAAATGGAATTGATGATAAAGCTGACGCGGGTGTCAGTTTTTTTATGTTAAAAAATCGTTAAAACCACTGCCAAAACAGTGGTTTCATTATTAATGGAGAAGTATTGCTGATGCATAATCATGTCAGCGAACAGTTGGAAGAGATCGCCAAGCAAGCATGTTCGGAAGTCGGCGTGTCTCTGTATGATTTGGAAACACTCATGACACATAAGGGTGAGGTCATATCAGTCCAGATTTCCAAGATTGGCGGAGTCACAGTCGATGACTGCACGAAAGTCAATCGCGCCATGGGCAGGAAACTGGATGAAATTGACCTGATCAATAATAAGTACTTTCTGGAAGTGTCGTCTCCGGGATTGGAGAGACCTCTTAAGTTTAAAAAACATTATATCAGTGCGATCAATGAAAGGATACGTCTTCTATATGCAACTGAAAATGGAAAGGTCGCAATCGATGGAACACTGTTGGAAGTGAACCCGGAAACGATCAAGGTCCAAAAGGAAGATGAAGTGATCGAGATTCCTTTCTCGGCTATCAAGAAGGCAAAAACCGTATTCGAATTTGGAACGAAAAAGGAGAATAAATGAGCGCATCTTTACTTGCATCACTGAATGAGTTGGCGAATCTGAAGCAACTTGACAAGAAAAAGATTCAGGAAATTATTCAAAACAGCCTGTATCAGTCTATTGAGAAGAAACTGGAACCTGAAAGTGAACTCGAGATCATTGCAGATTTTGACAGCAATACCGTCGTGGCAAAATTCAATCGCGTGGTTGTGGATACAGATACCAAGCTCGGTGAGATCTCCTTGCAGGATGCTCGCTCAGAATACGGAAATCATATCGAGATCGGGGATAACATTCGTGCCGAAATGGCGATCAATGAGTTTGAACCGAAAGTGATCAAGAATGCCAGGAAAGCGATCCAGGAAAACTTCAAGAAACTCGAAGAAGACCGTATCATGTTCGATTATGAAAAGCAGAAGAACACGATCGTATCCGGAAGAGTCAAATCGAATGAATTCAATGGCTATAAAGTGGATATCGGATATACAGAAGCCCTGCTTCCACCCGAAGAACAGGTGGAAGATGAATACTACAAGAACGGTGATATCATTCGCGCTTATGTGGTGAATATCCGTAAAAAGGATTCCGGTGTCACAGTCATCTTGTCCCGTACGAATCCTGAATTTGTGAAGAAGCTGTTTGAACTGGAAGTCCCGGAAGTTCTGACCAAGGATATTGAGATCAAGAAAATCGTCAGGGAACCCGGTATCAGGACGAAGGTGGAAGTGGTTTCCAACAACAAGTCCATAGATGTATCCGGCAGTTGCCTGGGTGTGAAAGGATTGCGTCTTGAACATATCAGGAAGGAACTGCACGGCGAACAGATCGATATCGTACCGTTTGACGAGAACCCGGAGCAACTGATCGCAAGTTCAGTGGGCGATGATGTCGTGGAACGTGTCATTGTCTCAGAAAGGGGCAAGTTCGCAAGAGTCATTGTTTCTGAAAAGAACAAGAACCTGGCAATCGGCAAGAAGGGACAGAATGTCAAACTCGCTGCCAAGCTGACAGGTT
>DAONDQ010000138.1:0-6957 GCA_035402645.1 Candidatus Cloacimonadota bacterium
AAGAGAGAATGAATAACTTAGTTGTGTATCGGATGGATTGGAAATCACCAACACGTAGGCACCTGCCCAGTAATAATTGAGCCATTCGAAATTATCGAATGTTTCACTTGGATTCACACTCCACGGATCGGATGTATTGGTTGGAATTGCGATCGTACTTAGATAAAATGGATGATTCCCCTGGATTGCCATATGATGATACCACTGATTCTGATCGATCTTGATATAATCAGTAGCCCATGGCTGAGTCGTGCCAGTGATATTGCTTACATTCGTAAATTCCTGGGCATAGTGATAACTCAATGTAAATGTTGGTAAGGTAAGTTCTGAATAATTATATAAAGCGCTATCGGGAGTAGGTTTATCGATATAATTGGCAATCGTCCAATCACGGAATACATCGCTGATTGTCATATCCTGAATATGAGATGAAACTTGGTTTGCAATACTCGTCATTCCATTTTCAGGATCTTCCATGATATCCCTGATCAGGTGATCCTGGTCATAATGCTCTGCCAGATAGGTAAAGAACAGCATCACTTTCACATAGTCAGAAGTCGATTGTGTCCATGCAGTAAGATCTAGATCGGGATTGGAATTAAATCCCGTTATCGGATCAGGAACTCCATATTTCACCATTGCCAATTCCGCCAGTCCTTCATCGACCCAGGTCGCTTCGCTCTGATCGAATCCCCAATGGATCATGTGGCATAATTCATGGGCAAGAACGGACAAGCGAACAGGAGCGACCGGATTCAAGGGATAGCAGGTCATGTAGATCATTTCGCATTCATTGCTGTGCCCGGCAGGATTCATCTGCTGTGCCTGAGCTTCCGTGACTTCATTGTAAGCGCTGAAGTATCCATCGAATGAAGTTCCCTGGAATGAGCCGAGTGCTGAATAAAAAACAATAAGCTTGGGATCATTATCCAATTCGTTCGGTATGGGACCGAATTCATCAATATCCATCTGGATCAGACCTTTCGTCGGATCATTTACCGTTCTTTGTTCCAATCGGACCATCACTGTGTCCACATTTGCCTGTGTCATGTGCGTATTCCAGTCACTATCAGCAACAAACAGATAGCAATGCTCACCTACAGCCCTGCAGGTAGCGGGTGTTTGTATCCAGGTTGGAGGCATCACAGAAAGATTCCATCGCCAGAAAGAGTGGGTATCTCCTACATTATAGTGACGAGACTCTCTATTGTCCCTTATCGCCTGATGAGATGCTGAATTATGATAAGAAGCTGACTGAATCGCTATTTGTCTTTGTAATTCAACAGCAGGTTCATTCAATGCAAACATGAATTGGCATGTCATGATGACAGTCAGGAATAAGAGAACGAATCTCATAACCTCTCCTTTATTTGAGAAGCACGATCTTTTTAGTCTGTTTGTGATCACCAGTGTCCATTCTCAGGAAATATACACCGGATGCTGCACTTCTTCCAGATCTTTCCCTACCGTCCCATACCAGTTCATGAATACCCCTGTCATAATGCTCATTGGTCAATGTCCTAACCTTCTGACCCCTGATATTGTAAATCGAGATATTCACCTGATGCGGGATATATAATTGGAATTTGATCGTTGTGGAAGGATTGAAAGGATTCGGATAATTCTGGTACAGAACAGCCGAAGGTGCTGAGGGTAACGAATTGTCATCCGTAGCAACAGGTGACGGCAGGTATTCCTTCTCCACATAATTGACTGTTGCCGTATTGATAACATCCTGTGTCCTTAATTGCATATGGTAATAATCATTGGGATTTACAATTTCCACAGGCAACTGCGTTGGCGTCCAATCATCCCAAACAATCAGCCCGACATCATCAAAACATGTATAACCGGTACCAGTAGTTGGACCAAAACTCTTCAAGCGAAGCAAATAGTAGTTTGCATTAGCAGGGATATTGAAATCAAAGGAATAATATGTCCAATCAGAAGTACCGCTGATGGCTGGTGTCAACTCAGCAGTGGAAATTGGTGATGCATCATTCCGGTTGGTAAAGAACCGTATCTCAATGCCTGCATTGGCTGAATTATCGGCTCTCACCCACCCATGCATGGTATAGACGTGCGTTCGGTCATATATCTTCATTTTCTTCAGCAGATCGGTCGAGATCTGCGTCGTTCCCTGGTTTCTCTGTTGGCAGATACTTCGAGTTCCTGAATGATAATGGATGATGTTATAGGTCTCGCTTGAAGTATTCAAATCCCAAACATCTCCCCCTTCATCTTCACAGTCAAGGCTCCACAACTGCTCCTTACCAATCCGATATTGCCAGTTGGCAACAGGTGTGATATTCGGGATGCTTGAAATGGAACCGTTTCTCACCAGATCAATGATCGGTCCAACATGATACCCGGCATTTTCAGTCAATGAGAAGGTTTGGTCATGGCTGAAGGTATTACAGTTAAAAAGCACGCTGTCTGTGTGAACCTTGGCTGTCATATCGGTACGATTGATTTCCAGATACGTGTTTAATTCCCGCGAGCGGAAGGCAAGATAATCGAGAAGGTGCATCGCAAGCAATCCCGAAGGTTTGTTGGGGATCATATTATTCAGATAGATCGGTGTGATATCATATTCATAGAAACCAGTCTGATTTAATTTCACTTTCAGAATCATGGATGGGAAGGTTTCAGGATAAGTAAGGTCAAATATGAAATTACCCAGGGAATGAGCGATCAGCTTTCCATGATACATCTCAAAGCCCTGTATGATATGCGGGTGATGATTGATCACGATGTCTGCGCCATGATCGATGAGAAAATGCCTCATCTCAAGATCCCACATATGTGGAAGATCGATACGGGGTGCATCATCCTCGTCTTCATCGTTTTCGTACTCATCAACATAGTTCACGTGGTTCATGTATTTATCGTAATCGGCTGTAGGGGCAAGTGAATACTCACTGCCGGAATGCAATTCAGCGATTTTGAAATCAGCAATCCCTTCCACTGCCTGAACCTGCTTGGTGAAATAATATGGAGTCAACATGGCAAAACCGGGCTTATTCAAGCTCGATTCCAAACTTGGCTGGTAATTGTTATACTGCCCTGTTCTATCGCACGATGCGAGAAAAGCGAGATTGATTCCCTTCTTGGAATAGAAAGCAGGACGGTAAGCTTCATAGGAGTTCGCACCTGCACCGGAAAATACGATTCCCAAAGTGTCCAGGACACCCATGCTTTGCTGCAAAGCTGATAAACCATAATCCATGCAATGGTTATTGGCTATGGTTCCCACATCGATACCTGCATAGGTCAACCCCCAGGCATTTGCCGGGTCGCTTTCCATGTTGGTCGGCTTTGGATGTGGGGTACCGATATTACTGTATATGCATTCCAGATTTGCCACATTGATATCCGCATCATTTCCGAAATAAGGCAACGTGGGATTGAATACCCCCTGCACGCCAATACTTGGAATGATCTGCGTTTCAATGGCGTCGTCCAGCATGATATCCCCAACAAAGTTAATTGTCAGGGGATAACTTGTATGTCCATATGTGACATCGATATGGCAGGTGGCATATCCCCATCTGTCAGTCGAATCCTTGACAGCAAGCCTGACTGTGTAAGGATGATTATCTGCTACAAAAAACGTATGCGGCGGATTCGGATCCGTGCTTGTCGAATCATCACCGAAATCCCAATAGTACTCGAATGTATTGCTATCCGGATCATTGACATGACTCATGAATTCCACCGGTAGGACTCTTTGGTCATCAGAATTCTTGAAAATAGCACCTGTTGAATATGTAATCGATACTTCAGGTGGCTTCGGTATATCGGATGTGATATTCACAATATGGTCAAAATTGACTGCACAGGAGGAGGATCCGCTTTCACCATTCATGAAGATGATGGATGTGATATTTGGTAAATAATCAAAGCGGGCAAGCCAATCATCGCCTATGGCTAATTGAAAATTCTGCCAATGGTTGGAAGAAAAGGCTCCCTGATACGCATAAGCCCATATCGCAGGATCCTGCACCGTATTGCCATAAAAAGAATAATACAGGACATGTAATGAATCTGCAATTCCAAAACCCTGGATTCGTGAAATACCCGTCGAATACACGGAAACTTGGAAAACCGTACTGCTGTCCGCCTGGATTGGTGTGATGAATTCCTGCTTGCATGTGGTGCCGGTCAACTTCAGTGACTTTGCAGAACTATTATAGGTATTCAGGCTATCCATGCTCCATTCGTTGGGGTCGGTATCCAAATTGGACCAGGAATAGAATATGGGATGAGATGTATCAAAATCTTCAATGACTGTCTCCCGTCCCTGTTTCCACTGATGTGGTTTGGCATTCGTTAATGCGGATAAAGATTGGAAGGTTAAGAATAGAGCGGTCGCAACTAAAAATACGAAAAGAATTCTGTTACTTTTCATTCCTCGGCACCTCCATGAAGGTTTTAAAACCTTTCATTTTGAATAACAGATTTTATTCCAAATATTCTATATGTTTCGCATGAATTTCAATAAGTTAAAGAATGATGTTCTTCAATTTTCTTGGCAATAAAAATATCATAATGATGATTTGTTATTTCCTAGGATAGTATTCTTATATGATATCCAATCCCTTTCCAATGGGATTCCAATCCCATACCAATCTCTTTCCAATCTCTCGGGATTGGAAAGGGATTGGAATACCATAGGCTTCCCTTTGTTTATCGTTTGAAATGGTTATGAGAGTGCATCGGTAGCGCCTTGTGTGTGGTAGGGACGACCGGTATGGTCGCCATTCTGCCGTAGAGACGACCGACCTGGGCGTCTCAGTAGTAAAAGTTGAAGAAAGCATAGCAGAGCGCTGATTTCTTATCGGCGTGCAAGAGTCAGCGTTACAATCCCCTTACAAAACGTCGTCCACTTCCTGATTCAGTCTCTCGAAGAATTCGACCATGAATGCATGACGTTCTTCGGCAAGTCGCTTCCCTTCAGTGGTCAGTATCTTGTCCTTGATCTTCACGAGTTTCACAAGATATTCACGATAAGCGCAGTCATCATCTGAATATTCCTCTGATGTACTGGGGTCAATATCCTTCACATGAAGTTTGGAGCCAATCTCACCGGAGAAGATAAAAGCCCTGCCGATTCCTATGGCACCTATCGAATCAAGCTTATCAGCATCATAAAGTACCTTGGCTTCTAATGTGTCGGGTATTGCATGACCTCTGAAACGGTGTGTGCGAATGCAGTGTATGATATTCTGCTTTTTATCATCAGCAATAGGATAACTCTTGAGAATTTCCTCCGCCATGATGGCACCCTGTTCAGCATGGTTCATCTTTCCCCTTGCCTCGCCTTCAATAGTCCTGCCGATATCATGTAGTATCGAGGCAATCTCAAGAACTTCCAGGTCAGCGTCTTCCTTCTCTCCAATCTTCATGCAAAGCTGCCTTACTCTTTCCGTGTGTTCCCAGTCATGACTGCTCCGTGCATTTCGGAAAAGGTTCAGTGCCTGCTTTTTAATTTCATCAATCATTCTAACAATTCCTCAAACAACTGCTTTTTACAAGACAAACGGCAGGATCTCTCCTGCCGTTTGTTATTTCTTCGTGTAGTGAATTTAGTTTTCTGACTGGAATTTCTTCATGAATTCAGCCAATGCATGGCAGCTTGCATATGGGCAGGCGTTGTATGTGGAAGCGCGAACGCCGCCAACGCTGCGGTGACCCTTGAGTCCGATCATACCAAGTGCCTTGGCTTCCTTGATGAATTTTTCTTCAAGTTCTTCGGAGGCAAGACGGAAGGTGATGTTCATCAGTGAACGGTCTTCCTTTGCCACAGTACCACGGTAAAAACCGTTGGAATTGTCAATTGCATCATAAATGAGCTTTGCTTTTGCCTGGTTGTTGAGAGCAACCTGCTTCAATCCACCGCAATCCTCGATCCATTTGAGTACAAGACCGATGATATAGATGGCAAAGGTTGGCGGTGTATTGAACATGGACCCGTTATCGATCTGGGTCTTGTAATCAAGCATCGTAGGTAAATCGGGCTGGAACTTCTCGATCAGGTCCTTGCGGATGATCACGACAACGCAGCCGGATGGACCGACATTCTTCTGTGCACCTGCATAGATGAGAGAGTATTTCTTTGCATCGATGGGTTTGCTCATGAAGTTGGATGACATATCGGCAACGAGTGGAACACCTGCAGGAACTACCGGATCAAAATGATATTCGGTTCCATAAATGGTGTTATTGTTGGTGATATGCAAATAGGCAGGATTATCGGAAAGCTTATATTCCTTGGGGATATAAGAGAATTTGCCCTCTTCAGAAGAAGCGGCAATATTCACCTGTTTTCCGAGTTTCTTGGCTTCCTTGTAGGCTTTGGTAGCCCATACGCCCGTATTGATGTAATTCGCAACCTTGTCATTGGGGCAAAGATTCATTGGAACCATCAGAAATTGAAGACTTGCTCCACCTTGAAGGAAGAGGACATTATAATCATCACCGAGTTCATAGAGATTCTTTACACGTGCCATGGCATCGTCAATGATCGCCTGGTATTCCTTGGAACGATGGGACATTTCCATGACGGACTGTCCGGTTCCCTTGTAGTTCAGGAGATCAGCCTGAATTTCCCGCAACACTTCCTCTGGCAAAACAGCGGGTCCGGCGTTAAAGTTATGGGCTCTTGTTTCCATATTATCCTCCAGAATATTTTTATGGTTTAAGAATGAAAAACGAATCCTGCGTGGCAAGTTTTTTTTCATTGACGCCTTGTCATGAATGCAAATTATCAGGTTGAGGAGAATTCATGATTCATCTATTGTTAAAAGGCAAGAAAGTAGTTTTGGCTTCAGAATCACCCAGAAGAAAAAAGATATTCAGCATGATAGGTGTACATGCACTGCAAATGCCGGCTCACCTGGATGAACCCATTGAAGATATCCCTCCTCACAAATATGTCATGAAATATGCCAAATT
>DAONDQ010000139.1:0-6847 GCA_035402645.1 Candidatus Cloacimonadota bacterium
AAGACTGATGGCAGTAACTGAAAAAGCATTGGAGCTTGGTATTTCAACAGCCCTTCCCGGGAAACGGGTAGGTGATATATCCTATGCAATTGGCTCCTACGTGAAGGAACAGGGCTATTATGTGGCAGACGATCTCACCGGACATGGTGTTGGGCGTGAACTGCATGAAGAACCCATGATCCCGAACTGGGGCAAAAAGGATAGAGGCTTACGGTTACGGCCGGGTATGACCCTGGCTATCGAACCAATGGTCAATGTCGGAACCAATCGAATCAAAGAGAAGGGTTGGGAATTCTTCGTAGCTGATAATTCCCTGTCTGCTCATTTTGAGCACACGATCCTCGTAACGAACGATCAACCCCAAATTCTAAGCGTTAAATAGGATAGGATAAATGACAGGTAAAGCTGGAGTCATTGAAGTGGAAGGAATCGTCAAGGAAGCCTTGCCGAACACCACTTTCAAGGTTGAACTTGAGAACGGTCATGAGATCCTTGCCCATAGTTCCGGCAAGATGCGTATGAATTATATTCGTATTCTTCCGGGGGACAAGGTGAAGGTGGAACTTTCACCGTACGACCTCACCCGCGGTCGAATTACGTATCGTTATAAATAGGAGATATCATGAAGGTCAAAGCATCTGTTAAGGCAATCTGCAAGGATTGCAGGATTATCAAGCGACATGGCGTTGTAATGGTCATCTGCAAGACCAACCCAAAACATAAGCAGCGTCAGGGCTAAAACAAGGAGGAAGCAACTTGGCACATATAGCAGGAGTTGAATTACCTAAAAGCAAAAGAGTCGTCATCGGCTTGACCTACATCTACGGAATTGGCAAACCCACTTCCGAGGAGATCCTGAAGAAAGCCAATATTGACGAAAATAAGAAAGTACAGGATCTATCAATGGATGAAGAAAAGATCCTGAGAGATATTATTCAGAATGAATACACAGTCGAAGGTTCCCTCCGTACTTCGATTGCCATGAATATTAAGCGCCTGATGGAAATCGGCTGCTATCGCGGCATTCGTCATAAGAGAGGACTACCTGTCCGTGGGCAGCGTACCCATACGAACGCCAGAACACGTAAAGGTCCAAGACCTGGTGCCTTGAAGAAGAAGAAGTAGGAGAAGAAATGGCTAAGAAAGTAAAGACCAAGAAAAAACGTGTACGTCTTGCCTTTGACGAAGGAATTGCATTCATTCATTCCAGCTTCAATAACACGATCGTTTCAATTACCGACAAAGCAGGTAATGTATTAGCCTGGTCAAGTGGTGGGAAGATCGGTAACAAGGGCTCCCGTAAGAGCACTCCCTATGCAGCTCAGATGGCTGCTGAAGAAGTTGCAAAATCCGTCATGGACATGGGAATCAATAAGGTATCTGTCATTGTTAAGGGTCCCGGTGGTGGAAGGGAATCCGCTATCCGCGCATTAAATGCTGCTGGCATCAGAGTTCTGGCAATTAAAGATTCGACACCATCCCTCATAACGGTTGTCGTCCACCCAAAGCAAGACGAATCTGATGGAGTCTATTTAAATGGCACGTTATACAGGACCTAAAGCAAAACTTTGCCGCAGATTCAATGAGAATCTGTTCGGTACTGCAAAATATGATAAAATTCTAGGTAAAAGACCTTATGGTTCAGGTCAGCACGGCAAAGATAAAGCCATGCGTAAAAAAATAAGTGACTACGGTTTACACCTGAAGGAAAAGCAAAAACTGCGTTTCACTTACGGCTTGCTGGAAAGACAGTTCCGTAATTTATTCTTCAAAGCCGAAAAAATGCAGGGTGTTACTGGTGATAATTTACTGCGTCTGCTTGAACGCAGACTCGATAACGTCGTATTCCGTTTAGGTTTCGCCGTTACCCGTATGCAGTCACGTCAATTCGTGAACCATGGTCATATCCTTGTGAATGGCAAACGTGTTGATATCCCGTCTTATCTTCTTAAGCCGGGTGATGTCATCGAAATACAGGAAAAAAGCCGTTCGATGAAAGCTCTATTGGATGCAATGGAAATGACAAGCCAAACCAGTCCTTATACTTGGCTTAGCATTGACAAAGCAGCCTTCAGAGGTGAATTCCTCACGGTTCCAGAAGTCGATTTGATTCCAATCCAGGTGGATTTACGCCTGATCGTCGAATTTTACTCGAAATAGTCAATAGGAGTCGCGTTATGATGCTTCTCGAGCCCTTACAAATGCCCGAAAAAGTGGATGTTGAAAAAGAAACTTATACCTCCACTTACGGTAAATTTGATATTGGTCCCTTGGAACCCGGATTCGGGACTACCATTGGCAATACCCTGAGGAGAGTTCTTCTTTCATCGATCCAGGGCGCTGCTGTCCGGTATGTACGTATTGAAGGTCTGCACCATGAATTCTCACCCATCCCGGGTACGAATTCTGATTACATCGATCTGATCCTTCACCTGAAGCAATTGGTTCTGAAGATCAGTACACTCAATGAAGTGACCATGGTCCTCGAACACAAAGGCAAAGGTGTTGTAACTGCAGCCGAAATAGTAGCTCCAGCCGATGTTGAAATCATTAACAAAGACCTTTATCTCCTGGAAATCACCGACGATATCGATTTTCGTCTTGAACTCTGGGCAGGTACAGGCCGCGGATATGTTCCCGCGGATAAGCAGGAAATGGAAGACAAGCCGATTGGTCTGATTCCGATCGATTCCATCTATTCTCCTGTGATCAAGGTCAACTTCAATGTTACACATCAGCGTGTGAAAGAAAAGATGAACTTTGATAAACTGACTATCGATGTAACAACCGATGGTAGTGTTGATCCAAAGTTCGCCCTGTTCCTTTCTGCAAAGATATTGAAAGATCTATATTCCAAAATATCCCTGTTTGAAGAGGAACCTGAATATGTTGAAGAAATCCAGATGGATCCGGACCTGGAACGTCTTGATAAACTTCTGCATATGAGCGTTAAGGAACTTGAGCTTACGGTTCGTTCCGCAAACTGTCTCCAGGCAGCTCACATCGAAACGATCGGCGATTTGGTTGGAAAATCAGAAGCTGAAATGCTCAAATACCGCAATTTTGGTAAGAAATCTCTCGATGAAATCACGGGTCTTCTTGAAAAATACGAATTGACCCTTGGCATGGATGTGGATGAAATCTACGGACGTATCGAGGAAGCCAAGAATCGCGTCATTATGAAGAAGAAGGTGTAAATAATGAGACATAGAGTAGCAGGTAGAAAATTCGGACGTGAAGCCGACCATCGTAAAGCCATGTTGAAGAACCTGGTTCGTTCACTGGTCGAGCATGAAAGACTTACCACAACCGTTGAAAAAGCCAAGGAAATGCGCAGTTTGGCTGAACGTTGTATCACATATGCCAAGGCTGATACAGTTCACCACAGACGTATGGCTTATATCATCCTCGGAAGCCGTGATCTGGTAAAGAAACTATTCACTGAGATCGCTCCCCGTTATACGGAGCGTAATGGTGGATATACCCGCATCATCAAGAACGGTTACCGTAAAGGCGATGCTGCTGCAATGGCAATCATCGAGTTCGTGGAAGGTACTGCCGATAAGAAACACGATCATATTAAAGCTAAGGATCTTGCAAAAGATACTGAAAAGCATAAACCCGTGAAAAAGGTTACGAAATCAACAAAGGCTGTGAAAGAAGAGACTCCTGCACCAGTAAAAGCGGCAAAGAAAGCTGTAGCTACCGAGCCGGCTAAGGTTGAAGAAGTCATCAAGGCAGCAGAGCCTGAAAAAGTTGAAGAAGTAGTCGAAGCAACTGAACCCGAAACTGTGGAAGAAGTTGTAGAAACCGTAGAACCTGAAAAGGTTGAGGAAGTAGCGGAAGAGGCTGAAAAGCCTGCTGAGTAATATTCTTAGCTGCTTATTATAAAAAGAGACGTCCATGTGACGTCTCTTTTTTTATGTTCGAATGAAGAATAAAATTCATTTTATCTCAACAGGATGTATCATCCATAACCAGGATACTTTCTGAGGATAACGCAAGCTTTATCCTTAAAGAATCCAATCTCATACCAATCCCATTCCAATCCAATACCAATCTCATTCCAATCTCTTTGGATTGGAAACCGATTGGAATTAGATTGTAAATAGCTTGTTTAGCCATAGGTATTTCTTTTTCATGATTTCGGTTACTGATGGAGAATACGATGAGAATTTGTAGTAATATCAGGTTTACAGATCTACAGACGAATGATTCAGAAGGATTGGAAACTGGAATGGCAAAGGAAAAATCTATTTCGTCAATCTCTTCACTGCTTCACACACTCTTCGTACATCAGCCAGATCATTATAAAGGTAAAAGCTCAATCTGCAGCTTGCCGGAGGATTCAATTCAAAATAATAATGAGCAAGAGTGGAGCAATGACAGCCTGATCTTGATTCCACACCTTGTTTCAGTAATTGAGCTGATAATTCAAACGGGCTGAAATTCTCATGGTTGAAAGCAACGAGTGCTGTGCGGCTTGCAGGATCTTTCGGACCGTAAATGGTGAGGCCGGGGACAGTTCCCAAAATCGTAAGCGCTTCCGCTACAAGGTAATGCTCATGCTCATCAATATTATCCATAGCCTTCTTCACAATTGCACGGTCAAGGGGAGTGCTTTTTTCGAAATAGACATGTTTTCCGGGATTCAGGGAAAAATCCATGATCAATCGTATGGTCTGCGCAGCCATGATCGTTCCCAGGATATTCGGAGTTCCAGCCGTATACTTCCAGGGAAGGTCATTATACTCAACCTTGTCAGCAGTCACTTTTCCCTCGGCAATCATATCTCCACCATACAGGAAGGGTTTCAGGGTCTCTAAAAGTTCTTCCCGTGCGTATAGAGCACCGACACCGAATGGTGAGAGCATTTTATGGAATGACCAGGCAAGGAAATCCACATCCATCGCTCGTACATCAGTATAACAATGAGGTACTAATTGAGCGCCATCGATCAGCAGATATGACTTCTTATCGCCGTTTGGTTGCACGTATCCGCTTGCATTTGCTATTTCCCTTACTTTTTGGATGGGGTTTTTGGTTCCCAGGAAATTGGATGCTCCGGCACAACAGACAATTTTGGTATGGGAATCGACCAGCGATTTGAGATGATCGAGATCGAGTTTCCCTGTTTCCTTATCAAAACGAACCAGGCGACACTCGACATTGATTCCGAATTTGGGCAACATTTCCCGAACCAAACCATACCAGGGAACGTAATTGGAATTATGCTCCATGTATGTGGTGACCACATTATCACCTTCCCTAAAATCAGTCATCAGGGAATACATAATGGAATTGATTGCTTCGGTGGTATTTCGATAGAGTACAATATTCTTCCGTGAAGGAGCACCGATGAAATTGGCGATCGTATCATAGGAACTTTCGAACATATCAGTAATGGAAGTAGAAGAGAGAGAATGTCCGCGATGCACATTGTCATAATAAACAACCAATTTCTTGAGGAGTTTGATCAATTGAATGGGTATTTGTGTGCTGGCTGCATTATTCGTAACAATTCTTCCTGAACGGATGGCAGGAAAGGACTTTCTGATCTTCTTTGTATTTAGCATGGATTCCTCATTGTGTTAAATGACTTAGGATCGATTATCCAATGAAGACATAAAATCAAATTCATAAACAAATGGCAATATATAAATGAAATATCATGAATGAGTGCTTCGTGTAACTTCAGAACCATTTATCATGAGCTTGCAGGACCATATTATTATGCATTTACATTATTGTTCGAAATGTTTTAATAGTTGAAAGTATATTACTTTAATGTTCCGAATATTTTCTTGACAATACTAAAAACAAGATTACTTATTGGCATATGCACGAAATGAGAGGAATGAGATATGAAGGACGCATTACTTATTCTTATATTATTATTTCTTGTTAATTGCACCGTTTTAGGTTTTGAGCAGAGATCAGATAATTCATCTTTTGATACAAGTGTTAATAAATCCACAATGACTACTTGGACATTTCTGACACCGAGTTATTCTTATGATCCAGACCAAATTCAAATCGATTCCCAATACGCGTCTTTGCAGCAGGCTGAAAATTGGCTTGATCAGAATTGGCATTATCGCTTGGGATTCACAATCGACAATTCGCAGAACATGACCTCCATTTCAGATTATCAATTTATGGTGCAATTGAATCACGAAAATTTCTGTTATTCGCATGCGATGAGTAATGGAGATGATATCCGCTTCACAGATTCAGATGGGATGCGCATTTATCCTTATTGGATTGAAAAATGGAATGATAACGGTAATAGCTCGATCTGGGTTACCATACCCTTTGTTCCTTTCGGTTCCATCTTCACAATATACATGTATTATGGCAATAGCTCGGTGGATAGCCAGAGTGCTGGTCTGAATGTATTCCAAACGCTGGGATTTGATGATTTTGAAGCATATGCTCCAGGTTCAATCTATGGTCAGTTTCCGAGTGCCACCGCACCTTGGCAGCAAAGCATCAACAATCCGGTACTTGCCATGGGTTATGGATTGTATGGATTCAGTACTGTTGTAAAATCAGATAGTCTGTATCATATGTATTATACAGGGAACAATATCGTCGGTCATGCAATTTCGTCAGATGGTGTGCATTGGAGTATTGTAGGAACAGCTCTTAACAATGCTGTGGTTGGAAGTGCATGGAAGGAAGATAATCACTGGTTCATGTTGTATCGGCATTTAATAACGCAAACCAACAGGTACGGTATAGGGTTGGCAACTTCCAACGATGGATATTTGTGGACGAAATATGCTGGTAATCCGGTTCTCACAGAAAATAACACAGCTTGGTTTTGCGGTATTGAACCATGGGG
>DAONDQ010000140.1:0-6793 GCA_035402645.1 Candidatus Cloacimonadota bacterium
ACCTGTGACCTTCGGGTTATGAGCCCGACGAGCTACCTGGCTGCTCCACCTCGCGTCGATAAGAAATTGCGTATCCTGTCTGGAGTTTTATTCTTTCCTGGAGAAATTTAACAAGAAAAGAAAAAGATTTCCTGGTCCTCCTTGATCTGAATCCAGCAGACGGACGATTAGTTGCTACTAATAACGATTGTTACTGCGGAATCCGCGGTTCTGGTTTTGCTGTTTCTTTGCACGTCTGCAGTCATTGCAGCGCTGAGGTTCGTTTTCGAAGCCTTTTTCTTTGTAGAATGTTTGTTCGCCTTCTGTAAAGATGAATTCTTTTCCACAGTCTTTACAAACTAAGGTTTTGTCTGGCATACGGGTCTCCTTTGATTTTTATGAATGTTTTAATCCTCTTTTTTGCAAGAGCATATAAAACACCATTTTCTACTTTCCAAAAATCCATTACAGTTACAGGGTGTCAATATAAATTATGAAACATCATGATAATTTTCTTTTTTATGAAGGGATATCATGACTCTTCCTTTCCCCATACTTAACTAGCAACATCTCCATAATGAACAGGAACAATACCATTCCCAGCAGCCATTTCCATAGTTCATAACCGAATCTTGTTTGGAGAATCCTGTCCTGCCAGTTGCTGCCCAGCCATTTGATATTTTTACCTTTGATCTGCGGCATTGGTAAGAATGAACTTTCATCATAGTCTTGATTTACTGCTATTTCGGTTCTTTTCCCACCCTTTTCCTCCAGACCATAAATTCCTGGTGCTGTCAGAATGTATCTGCCATCGTTCAATTCCAACCTTGAACCATTGGGAAGAGTAATAAATGGTACCTGAACAGATTCTCCCAATTTCATGGCTGGAGATTGAAAATGGCTATTTCCCATATATTGAAGAGTCCGATAGGCAAAGACTGGAAATCCGCTATTGAGAAGAAAACGATTTCGGAGACTGCCGATATCGAAAAGCCATAGGAAGTCATTATTCTTTACCATCGCAAGTGGGATATTACCGGATGCCAGTAATGTGGAACTTTCTGAGGTTGGCTTGATATTCCAGAAATCAGTCATTTGAACCTGGTGTAGAACATTCACGCTTAATAATGAAGTTACAGGATGATACTGATTTATATATGTAATGGGAAGATTTTGCATGGAGAAGGAAGACCATTTGAGGTTAAAACCTGCACTGAGATAACTCTGCCAATCCTTACTAATATCCTTGTCGGCAATATAAAGCACACCTTTGTTTTGTTGTTGCCAAGCTTGCAGAAGTTGTCTCAATCGTGGAGAAAGATCCTTCATTCCATACACTACCAATAAAGAAAGGTCATTCGAGCTCTCAAGATTCACCCGGGAGGGATCTATCTTCTGAATCGAGGATGCCTTACCTGAATATACCTGCAGAATCGTATCCAAAGCGAGTGGAATTGTAGGAGAACTTGTAATGACACCTATTTTGGGATTCATATCAAAGTAAAAACTGAAATAGGAACGGTTGTCTTCCGTAAGTCTTTCATCCTGTATCTCAACATATCCGCTGTGCCATCCTGTCGTTTCCAACTGGACGGGAAAAGATTCAGTCTTCGATTGATTCGGGGCTATTTCAATGAATTTTTCGGCAATCGTCCTGTCATCCATGTATAAACGGCACAGGACATCATTTCTTGCTATCTTGTCATGATTCACGACATTGAAAGATACTGCATTCGTCAGTTTTCGATTCACAAGCTGGATATCAGGTCTTGCATCCCTGCAACTAAGGTTGATCCAATCAAGATGTCTTGAAGTGGGTATCAAAAAGACTGAATACTCATTCTTTAAGGGAATTTCCTGTTTCTGACCATCGGTTATGATATAGATCTCACGATTGGGTAATTGACTTTGTGACAGTTTATCTTCTGCTTCTTTCACGAGTTTCATGTATGGAACGGGCATATAGGTGATATTAATATTTTCCATTTCTTTTGACGGGAGTTTTCCGAAATGAAGATTCCCGTTCAGACGATTCCACTTCTCGTCGGAAGTCAGGAGAATTGCAATATCCTGATCCGATAGCATGTTATTGATCCTACTGATGATTTCCTTCCCCTTCTCGAGGTTCGTTTGTGTATCAACAAGATAATTCATACTGTATGATGTATCGAGAATAATGGCGATTGCCGTAGGTGGGTGCTGTGTGGATGATTTAAGATATGGGGATTTCACTGTTGGGCGTGCCAGGGCAAGAACAATCAGCAGAATGATCATCATACGAATGATAAGAAGCAAGATATTCAGGAGGTTGATTTTCTTGTTCTGCTTCTTCTGACTGGCAAGAATAAAGCGAATGGAACTAAATTCCACCTTGCGAGGTTTTTTCCGTGCAAAGAGATAGATCAGCAAGGGGATGATTGTTGATACTGCTACAGCAAGGATACTGCCATTCAGAAATGAAAGACCGAACATTTACATACTCAGGCTGATAGAAGCAAGATATCTGCTCTTGGATAAGTCTAATCCGGGTCCTGCGACCGAAAAGTCGATACGGAAGGTCTTGTAATTGTAACCTGTCCCGAAACTGTACGTAATATCATCAGAACGATCGAACTTATCACTATAGGCTCCAGCCCTGAATCCTATGGTTTGCTTATCCTGTGTTTTACCCTGCAGGGAAACTTCTTTGATGATACCGAAGTGATACGTTGTGATTGGGTCTTTTTCCAAGGTGGTTATTGCTCCGGCAAGCATTCGCAGGTCATCCTCTCCTACTTGAACACCAAAAGCTCCTCGCCGGGTAAGAGTCTTATTACTTTCAGTCTGCCAATACAAACCATTCACAAGGTCATAAAACGCCAGTCCAATCCTGGTTGCCTGCCCCTTATAAGCAAAACCCAGATCGGTTGAGAAGCCTTTTACCTTGTCGTCGACAAAGTCGTGAAAGTTCATTTCAACATCATCTCGAGTCAGGTAAACAAGCCTTCCATAAAGGTACTTCACGGTTAAGCCACCTGCAAATACCTGCTCTTTGCCGGATGTTCCGCCGAATGACATCTGTACATTCTGCAGCCCATAATCGAAATAGGTTGAATATCCGCTTCCATCATTCAGTGGTTCATTCACATGAACATTGGCAACAGCCTGATACATCATGGCACCAGTGGTGCTATTGATCACGATGGCAGAAAACTGGTTATTCCGAAGAAGATTCGCCAATTGAACCAGTTGAATTGGTGAATAACTGCTATTCTTTTCCATGGAGAAGGATGCTGCAGCGGAAGTGGTCTTGTTGAATGCAAGCAATGCAGGATTATCATAGGAAAGATAGTAATCAGTCACATCCGTAAGATTCAACCCTCCCATGGCGCTGACAAGGGGAGAAGGATTATGATCGGGTGTATGGTAATCAAATCTCGTGATGGGGAATGCAAAGAGTGTAAGTGTCATTGCAAGAGATAGAAACAGAAATAGATAACGCATGATAACCTCATTTCTTCGCAGGTTGTGCAGAAGGCATGTTTTCTGTAATGGATACAGGCCATTTCCGATATAATAGGATGGCGATGGGATATAGAAGCAGACTGGTGAATAATCCCGCGAGTATATCAATAAAGTAGTGATAATGGCAATGAACTGTCGAAAGACATAACAGGAAAGTGATGGGAACCAGGATATAGCCAATCTTTTTCATATAGCGCAAGGCAGCCCAAGTGATGACAACGGAAATGGCTACGTGTGAACTCGGGAATGCTCCACCCATATGGGGAGATTCCGTATAAATATATGCCATGATCCTGGTGAAAATGCCATCCTGATACACAGTGGATATTTGCTTTGCTTCAGGAAAATATCTTCCACCCACCACAGGCAGCCAGGAATAAATGAAATAGCAGAAATAGAATACGAATGTGATCGCAAAGATTGTCTCGTGAAACGCTTTCCTGTTTTTCAGATACAAATAAATTGGGATACCTGCGATCATCAGATAATAGGAAAAGTATGAAAAGTGCATTATTTCCTGAACCACTGCGCCCTTATATATCATTCCCCAAACCAGGGAAGGTTGATAATTGAATATTACCTGGTCAATGTTCTGAAACCACGGATCAAGGAAATTTTGGAAAATCACATGATTCACATGTGAAGTTGATTCGAAGAAGTATCCGAAAAGAAAGATCGGGTATGCATCCCTGATAAACCGTATCAATGGGATGGAGTACACACTTTCCAGCCAAATCAGGAAGATGATTCCCACTCCAATGCTGAAGTAGGTTACAATATGGGGAAGCGGTGCATTGATCCGATTCCATCCTACAGCGGCATACGCCATATTCCAGAGAATCAGGAAAAAGGTCAGATAATCAATACCAATTAGCTTTTTCTTCATTATATAGGGCAGCCCAAGATCCTGTATTTCTTGTGAACACGAGCCATCAAGTCAACAGCGATCCGGTTCATCATTGTGTTTGTTTCCAATACCCATGAGTATTCAGCTTTGTACAATCCCTTCTTGTGACCATTCAGGAACGAGTGATAATAGAACATGATATCAATACCACGGCTTTGGTATTCTTTCACAACTCCCATGGTTATGACCCTGACTCTCTCCATTTTCTTGGGAAAGAACTTTGTATAATAAAGCAGCCAGAAGATACCTGCGGGAGTGATCTTCCCTCTGAATTTCTGTAAAATAACATTATAGTCAGGCAATGCTACTGAAAAACCTGCCGGCTGACCATCCACTTCTGCAATGAATACCAGGTCTGTATCGACGATTGGTAATAAAGTTGCCACCGTATGATCGAATTCCTTCTTGGTCATGGGGACAAAACCCCAATTCCTTTCCCATGCTTTCTGGTAAATCGTAAAAACCGTCTTTATGTCACGCTTCAGGTCTTTCTTATTGAGCGTCCGAATCGTGAAATTCTGCTTCTTCTCAATCATTTTTCCCAGTTTGATCAGTCTTTCAGGAACATCAGGGGTGTCTGTATACCAGGCATTCAAATCCATTACCTTTGCAAATCCTGCCTTTTCAAGCAATTCCAGGTAATAAGGAGGATTATGTGTCATCATGACATAAGGCGGTGTATCATAACCTTCGATGAGCAGACCGCATTCATCATTTGTGGAAAGATTCATGGGACCACGGAGTGTATCCATGCCATGCTTTCGGTTCCAATCCTTGGCGGTATCCAGCAATGCGTTTGCCACTTCCTGATCATTGATGCATTCGAAGAAACCAAAGAAGCCAACCTTATCTTCATGAAATTTATTATGCTGGGTATTCGTATGAGCAGAAATTCTTCCCACAACCTTGCCGTCTTTCAATGCCAAGAACAACTGTACTTCGGAATGTTCAAAATAGGGATTCTTCTCGGGATCAAAGAACTTCATCTGATCGGAAATCATGGGTGCAACCCAGTTCGGATCGTTCTTATAAAGCGTAAAAGGCAAAAGAATAAACTGCTTCAATAGCTGCTTCGTTGTTACAGGAATGATTTGCATCATATTTCTCCTAATCTTTTGGAAACCAGGATGTTCAATACACCCATCAGGATGGCAATCACCACCAAAGGAAAGGTAGTTATCGATGTTAAGACATCATTAGTTTGTGATGGCAGAAAATGTCTTATTCCCAAGTTTATGAATGCAGGCAGAATAACGACCATATATTGAGCAAAACGAATTTGCTTAAAGAATGAAATGAAGATCAATGCAAAGAGACCGCTGATCAAAGCCGGCATCCAGGCAAAATAACCCACCAACCCGATATAGGTGAAAATGCCCCTACCTCCACGTAATCTGTGGGTTAAAGGAAGACAGTGACCAATCAGTACAACCGCTGCAAATATCATCATGTATATGGTATGTGTCAACGGTTTCGCAATCAAGTCGAGAACAAAACGTAATATGAGCAGATATACATACATTTTGGCAACATCGATGGTTCCAACCAGGATACCAAGCATTTTATCAACATTGGTATAAATGTTTTCAGTATCTGCCAAACCGGTTCCGATCTTGTCCAATTTCAGGTTCCTATAAGTTCTTGCAACAAATCTCGAAGTGGATACGCATCCGAACAGATAGGATATCAGGCACACGACAATCACAATTACTATGTTAAACAAGAATTCTCCTTAGCCATAATGCCGGGGTCCAAAGATGGCACTACCCACTCGGATTAGGTTTGACCCTTCTTCAATGGCAATTTCAAAATCGTCAGACATTCCCATGGATAGATATTCCATGTCAACATTTGAAATATCCAATCCTTTGATTTTATCAAACAATTGCCTGATTTGCTTGAAATAGGGACGCGTCACTTCAGGATCAGGATCAAACAATCCAATGGTCATCAATCCCCTGATGTGCACAAGCGGAAGTGCGGAAATGCTCTTCACAAGGTCGATCGCCTGTTGAGGATGGATTCCGCTCTTGGATTCTTCACCTGTTATATTCACTTCCACCAAAATATCTTGTTTGCTTTCTTCTTTTTCCAGGTATGAATTCAAGCTTTCAGCCAAATGGTATGAATCGATGGAATGGATGAGAGTAGGTTTAAGTTTCATCAATTTGCCTATCTTATTCGATTGCAGATGCCCGATGAAATGAAATTCTATATGATGATTCGAGAGAAAAGGTATCTTGGTTTCTGCTTCCTGAACCTTATTCTCTCCAATGGCTGTAATTCCGAATTTCAGAGCTTCTTCCACAATTTCCAGGGAATGAGTCTTGGTCACAGCAATCAGTTTGATCTCATCGATATTTCTGCCGCTTCTTTCAGCAGCATTCTTCATTCTCTGTCTGA
>DAONDQ010000141.1:0-6653 GCA_035402645.1 Candidatus Cloacimonadota bacterium
CATTCATATCACCGTATCCGAAACCCCATCCTGCTGAATCACCATGATAAGAAGGGTACATGGTCACATAAGAAGCGGGATTGATATCTGCACTACCGAAATACAGCCTGTACTGTGAACCTGTATAACAGGCAGTGAAGTCTGAAATGCCGTCACCATTTACATCCCCGGCAGGAAATGCAAAGGGTATGGTCAGACCGGTACCGTCAAAGACAACCAGGCTGTCGTAAGGTGCACCGGAGGTATTACCGAAATAAAGCACGATTCTTTTGTAATTGACCTGGTTTTGGGTATATGCATAACCCATGCAGAAGTCATCGATCCCATCTGCATTCACATCACCCAAACCGCAGAACTGGCTAAAATCAATTCTCCTTCCTACATCCATGTAAGTAGTATCATGAAGACTTTGCCCACCATAAATAATACCCCAATGATAATCACTGTAACTGTCGGCAGGATCCATGGTATAGCCGATGTCATCATATCCGTCATGATTGATATCACCCAAACCACGGACATAGCAGATCTCATTCGACCATATCTGTCTTGGAAATACGATCTCGTAATCTGCTACTGTATCAGGATCAGCGCTGCCGAAAAAAACACACAGTTTGAGATTAAATTGCTGGTCGCTGCCATTTTCATATGGAGTTGCCTTGAACATAGCCAGGTCATCGATACTGTCTCCATTCACATCCCCGGCATTGCAGATGGAGGAAGTTTGCCCATATTCTCCCTGATATCGTCCTTCAACTGTTTTTTCCGGTACATTATCAAAATTTGTCCCTCCATAATACACAAATAACTTCCCGAAGGGAAAAATAAAAGGATCAGATTGGTATTCTTCGGGTTTCCAACTATTTTCACTGATTATCAGATCATCATGTCCATCTCCGTTCCAGTCCAAAGTAGTCATGATCCAACCAAAATGAGCTTTGTTATACTCTCCTGTCATGGTGGTCATGATATCCATGTGGTTTTGGGAAAAGAGAGAACCGGAAAGCAGTAATGCAATAAACAGGATAAAGACAAATCTATACATGGGAACTCCTATTGTTGTATCAGTGATGCTAAAAAGTGCTTAGACTGGTAATATTGTTGTAAAATTGTGCAAAATAAGAGCATTGCTAATACCCGGAAAACCTGCAAAACATGAATATTCCCTTCTTTAAAAAGTATGTGTTCTTTTTTCAACGCTCTCATCTTAAATATAAATAATGATAAATATCCGTCAAGAAGTAATATTTTAAAATTTACATGCGATTAACACCTTTGAAGGTTTTGGCACAACGCTTGAATTTGGGTTTCATTTTCTTTTACCTCTTTTCTTTATTTCTGAGGCTCTCAATCAAGCAATGACCTGTTCCGGTTTACTTTATCACAGTAACCAGTAACCTGTCACCAGTAACCTGTTCGATTGCCTTCAATATATATACCGGGACAAAAGTGGCGATTTTGAGGACAAAGAAGAAAATAAGTGAAAAAAGATAAAAAAAATTAAAAAAAAGAGACACCCTTTCGAGCGTCTCTTTTCGAAATGACTCAATTCTACTTTAGCATCAACATCTTCTTTGTGATTGTCTTACCATTGGCTTCTATGCGATAGAAATAAACACCGGATGCAACACTGTGTCCAGCATTATTCTTTCCTTCCCATACCACTTTATATCTACCGGGTTCAACTGTCTGGTTTACAAGTTCTTTCACGAGTTGTCCACGGATATTGTAAATTCTCAATTTTACCTTCGTAGTCTTCGGTACACTATATTCGATGGTTGTCGAAGGATTGAAGGGGTTGGGATAATTATTTCCCAATGATAAATTCATTATAACTAGTGGTGTACCAATATCCTCCAAACCAGAATATAACATAAGTAATTTTTGGTAGTTTTCCTCATGTTTGATTTTAAATGTTTGAAAATTCGGATAATGATACTGAGTTAGATTCGTAATTAATGGCTTTTTTGATCCTTCGTTATCACGAAGCATATATAGAATTTCCATATCCATCACTGCTTCCAATGAGTCTGATTCGGAAATAGGGTTGTCTATTCTATCTTTGATGATATCTGCAGCTGATTGATAATCTTTTTCGTTAATGTAAACATATGCTTCATAAGCTTTCATCAGTCTCTTTAAACCAAGAGAATCATCTGTAGGTGTCATAGAAATCTCTTCATCATAATAAGTGATCAAATCTTCAAGATTCAAATTTGAATCTTTTGCGATACTATATATATGAGGAACGCACAACTCCCAATAATCCTTCTCGTCTATTAATCGGTCTGAGAGTATTTGTTTATACAAAATGAAAGCTTGATCATAGTTTTCAGCTTGGTCATAAGCTATTGCTTGCTCAAACCGAGTAACAGGAATAAAAGAATACAAAGACGAATTAGGCGAAGTATCCCAGTTAGAGCAGTCAAAAATCTGATGAGCACCGCTTTGAAGCACTGCTGTTGAATCTACACTTAAAGAATCTCTTCCCCAGAAATTTCCAGAGGCAAGTATTTTACCAGCCGTATAATAATCATAATGCATTTCAATCAAAAAATCATAAATGGATCCTGGTCTATGATAAAAATCATTATGTCCTTGTATCAATTCAACTGAAGTATAGAAATGAGATACTGAAGGAAGTGGAGTATCTGGTAAGAAAATTACATTTGAACGTAAATTCTGGAAGACATTTTTAGCATTGTTACTGCAATCGACAAAGGCTTGTTTATGGTTCATAAGTCCATACTTATTGTGATCAAAGTTGCATTCTCTAATTCCAACAGTAGATTCACGACTTTCAATACCAGTTTTTAATCCAGTAAAAATACAATTGTAAATTTTTGCCTTTGTAAGCTCATTTGCAAAATCAAGGTAAATCCCCTTATTAGTTGGATTGTCAGGGTTATAGAGTGAACTGGTAAATAAGCATTCGCGTATGATAGGAATATAAATCGTTGATGCAATTCCGGTACCGGCAATACTAATGTTGAATATACAATTATTAACTGAAGAAAGACCTCCTGATCCTGAAATATCTATCCCTTTATCACAATTCGTAAAGACACAATGGGCAATAGAATCTGTCTTTACAGCAGATAAGCAATATTCAATACCAGTTTTTAGATTCGAAAAGTTTGTCCATTTACAAAGAAATGGATTAGTCGTACTACTTAAACGAATTCCATTTTTACCTACTGCATTATTCATACTCGTTATTAAATTAGGATGGCTATCATCACCAGCAAACTCAATAATATCTGATGAACCAGCGTTAGTTATAAGTATGCCTGTACTATCTTGAGGTATTAATATGGTACTATTCGCCATTTGTAGACGTGATTGAGATAGAGTTAGTGCTGTTTTTGCGTTATTGATTGTACTATGTCGGAGTTGTATATTACTTCCAATTACAGAAATTCCTTCCCATGGGATATTGGTAGATGTATTAAATGTGGTACTATCAATTAATGCCTCGGCATTGTTCACACTTATAAGTGACGAATCACTCATTATACATGAAGCACTTTGTAAAAACAACAGACCTTCACTTTCAACAAAGATACGGCTTCCTAAAGAAGCATTTACAGTTCCAAACACGTTTAGTGAAGAACCATCATTAACAACAATCTCACCACCTTCTCCTATAACTACACTCCCGTGGAAACTTGCATGTGCTCCATGTTCAAGTACTAGTTTTGTATGTGGCATAATAAATAATGTATCATTTACAGGGATGGTGAAATTAGTTCGATGTACAACTACAGAATCTGCAACGTAAACATTGCGCGGTGAAGTATAGTTAGTACTGATATACTCTGGTAATACTGCAACGATTTTTCTCAAGCTTGCTTCTCCTGGACCCAAAACAATATTAATGCTTCCATCAGTATCTGCAACTTGAAGATTATTCGTTGCTGGATCATATAGACCCTGTTTCGAACCATATAGGTTGTTAAGCGCACTATTGGGGCTGACATTGAATTTCAAAATCTGTGGATCATATACAGTATAATAATCCGCATAACTGGCATTTGGCATTGAGCTAGCTGGAATTAAGCTAAAATATTTGTCAGTTCTTCGATTCACAAGCATATAGTAGTAGTCATTTGTCATTGTATTAAAATAATATCCACAGTGTATATATCCATGATATGCTTGATTCTCATTTTGATATGGAAAATAAGGTATACTCATATTGAAGAAATGGTAATTTGCTGGATGACCAGCAATTGAAAAATCTGTATAAGTACTATCTATCTTCAAACATTGAGCACCTTTCCATTGGGATTCTTTTACAATAGGACCATAAATCTTGATTTTGGCATTCGCTTTCTTAAGTGCTACATAATTGGAATCGCTATACATTTGATTATTATAATACCATAATGGAGTTACAATATTCGGGTTCCCATGCATTAATGCAAAATCAATGATGCCAGTTGGTCCATAGCATAAAGGTAAGTATTGCAGACATTTTTGAGTTACCTTAGTTGGATACATTCTACCCCACCATGTATTGGTATCAGGATCCCAATCACCAAAGGATTGTGGAATAGCAATAAACGGTGTCCCTGATTCTTTGACGATACGATAATCGTCACAGGTTCTATCGATACTTTTCTGTACGAAATTATCATCGGCTTTTCGATTGAACTCAGTTAGATGACTAATTGGATAAGGATCTACACTTATTATTGATGGATTTGCCAATTCCTTGAATAAACGAATATTGCTAAAATAGGTTGTACTATCACCCATAGTCCAATTTTCGCCTTCCCATCTGTGAACATTGATTAGAGATGGGTGTCTTCCGGAATCCCATAAAGAACATATGTGCTGATTGATAATACCACATGAATTATAGTTTCCGGGATTGGGTTCATCGATACCACATAAATAAGTTATCTGGTTTTGATTATTAACAGAATAATATCCATTATCATTATTAGATAATCGGTTATACAACCATGTATCAACTAAAGCCGGATTGTTCCTCATGGCTTTGTGAATATCATCTTCATATTCGATGTAGTCTATTGATACTCCCCGACTTTCCTTCCATTCAATGTAGGGGATCACGTATTGCATTTGATTGCCATTGAACAATAAAGTGTGATGGTCTCTCGGATCGGGTATTGCCAAACTGTCTAAACGAATGGAATATGTAAATACTTTGAAACCACTATCTCTGTTTTGAAAGTCAAAATCACCTTTATTAAAATCATTCACTTTCAAAATTCTTCCATATTTTCCTTCGGGCTTAAAATTTAAATCTTCCAAATGCAGAATTGTATTTGTTGAAGGATCTTTAGTCCCGAAATTTGCATAAGCTTGGCCAGAAATCGTGTCACCATGAAAACTGATCCTGATTATTGGGTCAATGCATGTTGTATCTGTAGCTGCCGAATAATCCCATTTCAAAGCAACACGAATGTAAAGTCTATTAGTATTCAGATATTGGAGTTGTAATGCAGGATCCCAATTCTTTGCAAATTTAAAAAGCCACATGACTTTATTATCACCACTGTCCCAACGTCTGTACATATCTCCCGATATGGTATGCCAAAGTGTGTCGGGAGTAGCGGGGAGATCACAAATCCAAGCTCGTCCATTTGATTCTGATTGAATATCGCTTGAATTATTGTGGCCAAGTTCTCTTTGAAAACGATAAAAGAACTTATCTGAATGAAGGTCATTATTAAATTGGGTAGATGGAATATCGTATTCAGATTCAAATCTGAAATAATTACTGGATGTCAGGAATTCCGTACCGGCTATATTATCGCTTCCTGTTGAAACTGTATCAACAGGAGTATTGGGAAAATACATATCTGTGATATTGGCATCTAAACCATAATTACTCAGATTTGCAAGAAATGTTGACATATCTATGCCATAATCACTGGGAGAAGCATAAAAATGAGTCCAATTGGGTATTTGAACATCATTGAAATTAGCTTCATGCAGTTTGCCCGATAAATCGTTAAAGTAATTAGGTGGATAAACATAGGTCCGATTACTTATTTCATATGCACCAATAAGAAATTTGTCAGAGTAAAATGCATAATTCATAACAAAATAAAAAACGAATAGTAATAATATCACAGTTTTTTTCATGAGTCCTCCTTCTTAAAATCCCCCTTGGGGAGTTTCAAATGCTCGTGTAATTTACCTTATAATTGTTATTTTCCCATGCTGTATTCTTTGCCCTGTTGTAAGAATACAAATGTAAACGCCTGATGAAAGATTTTCCAAATTATAAGATGCAGTACCTTTTTTAGTATGATCTGCATCGATTGAATATGACTTGACCTTTTGCCCTTTGATGTTATAGATTTCGAAAGTTGATAATTCTCGTTTTGATTCAGGAGATTGGCTGTTATAACATCCAAATTTGACATTAAGTTCTGACTTCTGTGGCTGGAGCGGATTGGGATAAATCTGAAGTTTAGAAATTTCAGGGGTATTCGTATTGTCTGCTATGGGTGTTGGATCATTCAACTGCGGATTGCCAGCATAAACGATTACTTCTCCCGGATATGGCCAGGATGCATAATCAAATGGTGCAGATATCGCAGCATCACAATATCCGTCACCGTTATAATCTCCCATGGTCAGGCACCAGCCGAACATTTCCATGTTATGGTTCA
>DAONDQ010000142.1:0-6649 GCA_035402645.1 Candidatus Cloacimonadota bacterium
CCTGAAGACTCTCTTTCCGCATATGAAGACGGTTGCTTCTGAAGCACTGCAATGCCCGACCATTCTCAATAATGGTTTTGGTGCTCATCGCATTGAAGGCATTGGCGACAAACATATCCCCTGGGTGCACAATGTGCGCAATACAGATGCTGTTGCCGCCATCGATGATGAAGACTGCATGCGCATTCTTCGTCTCTTCAACGAACCCAATGGACAGAAATACCTGCAGAACCTCGGGAATGATACCGAGAAGTTGCCATTACTCGGCATATCCAGCATCTGTAACCTGCTTGCTTCCATCAAGACTGCCAAGTACTTCGAAATGGATGAGAACGATGTCATCTTCACCGTCTTTACAGATTCAGCCGATATGTACAAATCCCGTGTACAGGAACTGGAAGAGGCAAAGGGCGAATATGCAGTCTGCCAGGCAAATGCTGATATGAATGCATGTCTGTCCCACCAGGGAATCGATAACTTTGCCGAACTGAACTACCAGGACCGCAAGCGTGTCCATAACCTCAAGTACTACACCTGGGTCGAACAGCAGGGCAAGACCTACGAGGAAATCCTCGAGCAGTGGGATCCCGAATACTGGCGTTCCATCTTTGAAGATGAAGTGGGGTATTTCGATCAACTCATTGAGGAGTTTAATGAATTGATCGGAGTTAAAAGTTAAAAAATTAAAAGTTAAAAATGTAGGGGCGCAATGCGTTGCGCCCGTAAACTCACCCCTAGCCCCTCTCTTGGAAAAAGAGGGGGATTATTGTGGCGTAAGATTCCAATCTTACGAAATGTGCAATGTAGGGATAGACCCATGTGTCTATCCCTAGCTTGGATTATCTGGATAAACACTTGGGTTTATCCCTACATAATGGGGACAAATGCCGACTCTCACAACAATCATTCTCGCTGCCGGAAGGGGTACCCGAATCGGTACTCCCAAGTGGCGTATGCTGTGGAATGGTGAGCGCTTTCTGGATATGATACTACACAATCTCGAAAAGGCGGATATCTCCAATCTCCATGTCATCATGAATGGGGAAGAGGTCGTGGCTTTCAGGAATGAATTCCCGCACCTTTTCTGCTTCGTGAATCATGAACCCGAGAAGGGTATGATCTCGTCCATCCGCATTGGTGTGGAACAATCCCCTCCATCTGATGGGTACATGATCATCATGGTCGATCATCCCTTTGTACAGGCTGAAACCTACAGGACACTCCAGGAAGCTTTCCTCGAGAATCCTGGTGCACTCATTAAGCCTGTTTACCAGGGGAAACCCGGGCATCCGGTTATTGTACCACATGTGGTATTTGAAAAAGGCTTCAGTAATGACCCAAACATTACCCTGCACGATATGATCGTTGCATCGGGTGTTCAAGTGCAATCTGTTGAAGTGGATGACGACGGGGTGGCATCTAACGTGAACACGTTAGATCAGTTAAGAAGTAAGAGATAAGAATTAAGAGTGGCAGAAGTTGGTGGCGTAAGATTCCAATCTTACGAAATGGAAATGTAGAGCAGGACTCCGATCCTGCTATATTCCTCCCCTTTTGTAAAGGGAAGGTGGCACCTCCCCCCTTGGGAAGGGGGGATTAAGGGAGGTCTTGTGCCGGATGAGTTAGTTCCTATTTGAATCAGTCTAGCTCTCCCTTAATCCCTCTCTTTACAAAAGCGAGGGAAATCTGTGGCGTAAGATTCCAATCTTACGATAATAAATCTGCAAGATTGACAGATTTTAGCCCATAGCGTGAGCTATGGGTAATGAATAATAATGATATAAACCCCGTAGGGGTGACACATCAGAAGTTCGAAGTTCGAATTATTCTGTCACCCATGAAGGGTTTCATGCTAATTTTATCACCTACCCATAGCTCACGCTATGGGCTAAGTTCTATCGCCCAATGGGCTCGGGAGCAACGATGAACATCACTTTTCTCAAGGAAATGCAGCGTATCATGGAAACCAACGAACCGGCTTGGCTGCTGACAGTCACAGCCTCCGAAGGTTCCACGCCCGGCAAGCCCGGTATCAAGATGATCCTTCATGAAGATGGAACCTTCATCGGTACCATAGGCGGGGGAAATGTGGAGAAGAGAGTGATGGTGCGTGTCCTCGAGGAACGCCCCGACAAACCTCAGAAATGGCAATACGATCTTTCCGGTGAACAATTATTGAATCCCACCGACATGATCTGCGGCGGGATGCAGGAGATATTTGTGGAACCTCTATACAATGTACAATCCCTCTATATCCTCGGTGGTGGTCACTGCGGTATTGCTCTCAGCGAACTGGCAACCAAATGCGGATTCCATGTCACGGTCATTGACGATAGGGAAGAGTGGGCTTCCAGGGCGAAGCATCCTTTTGCCGCAGATGTGGTCTGCACTGACTATGAAAAAGCCTCTGAAATAGTGAAAGACCATTCCTATGTTGTCATCATGACTCACGGGCATAAGCACGACGGTATGGTGCTCCGCCAATTCCTGAAAAGGGATATGAAGTATGTAGGAATGATAGGCAGTAAGAATAAAGTGAAAACCACATTCGATAGATTCCTCGCGGAAGGCTTCTCCCAAGCCGACCTCGATGCTGTCCATGCCCCGATTGGTTTCCCCATAGGCTCCCAAACCCCCGAAGAGATTGCTGTTTCTGTGATGGCGCAGTTGATAGCGGTGAAGTATGGGAAACTAACAACAAACAATTAATAACTAACAACTAACAACTAACAGTTGAAGAGAGAAGAACTGAACCTGACGGTTCATTGAATGTTATCCTTGCGGGTGCGAGGATCCATGACTTGAGTGCTATTGCTAGTCCTTAACTCGTAATTCTCTATTTATCATTTAGAATTTGAATGTCATTATATATTTTTTAGACATTCTTGAATGGCTTCTTCCATAAAAAAGTAATTTGGGTCAACTTCTTTTATGACTACAATTAAATCATTTCTTACTATAGCTAGTTCTTGATGAACTGATGCAGCTACATTATAAAATTCATTGTGAGTACCCGAATTTAAAGCATCTTCAAAAATTTGATCCAATTTGCTTAAATCTTTTACATCCCATTTTTCTGAGAGACGTTCGCATGCTTTAATATCATTTTTAGCTTTGTTTATAAGCTCCTTTTCAGGACTAGATTCTCCGGGTAGATAATTAACTCTATTTTTCAAAATTTCATCTAGTTCAGTTTCTGAATATGGGGGAACAGTCGTAAGATTAGCTTTTATAGATTTAAGAATCTGGCTTTTTCTATGTTTTCTATCTCCATCAATAAAACTGATAAAACCTTTTTTTCGTTCCCGAAGCTGTGATACAATATGCATTGCAATTGCATCATCAGAGCCTATTGGAAAAATCTCAATTCTTTTCCTTGTTTCAAGAGATAATGTATTTTGGAGAATTGCCTTTACGAACTCATCCTCAACGAATATCTTAAGTTCTTTACTTGATTCACCTAAAAGCATCCCATTCACATATTGAGACGAAATTTCTGGGATAATAATGGTATCGCTTCCAGATGAATCTATATAAAACCGACCTTTAGGTGGAACTGCATCAATGATTACCGGAGAATGGGTTGAACAGATTATTTGGCAATGCAAATCATTACAAATTGTTTTTAGCGCATCAATAAGACGTATTTGGGCTTGTGAATGTAGTCCCAACTCTATTTCGTCAATTACAATCAAAGATCCAGGTCCAGCTCGATAAATCGAATGCAATATGCTGAATATAGCAATTTCACCAGATCCCATATTAAATCCAGAATATTCTATTTTTGAAGAATTTACACCAGGCATGCTGCAATTACGATGATGATATGAATAATATTCTTTATAGATTTTTCCCAGAATGCGACCGGCAATTCTTCTTATTATAGTAGTTTCATCATTTTGAACTGGCGTTTTGTTAAAGTTCTTTTTATTATTCACATGTATTTTTGATTCGGCAGGAGGTATTATTCTTGACGTTCCAAGAAAAATCACATTCCTTTTTTTCCTTATAGTATTTTTGCACTTACGTCCAGGGGAATTCGACCAGGTTTGCTTTATAATTCCTTTTTTCATATCCTGATCTTCATTCATAATAGAATATTGTATTTTAATTCCTTCAAAAGGTTTTTCATCACTCGTTTGTATAAAGAAATCTGTAATTGAATACTTGTTTTTTTGGGGTTTATCAAGTCTGAATGATGGTGTCAAATTCCTAAACGAGCATGCTGATATTGCTAGAATTGTACTTTTCCCAGCACAATTAGGACCTACTATACATGATATTGGATATTCAAATGATAATTCTGATTGCTTGATCCCCCTGATATGACCTTCAACGATTTCTATCTTCCTCAAACTTGGTATGGAGTAATCATTTAGAAACCATTTACTATTTACATAATCTAATTGCGAATAATTATAACCCAATCAATATTCCTTATTTAAACATGAAATAACTATTTATTTCTAAATCTTTTGAAGAATTTTATCAAAGTCATTAGAATGTTGGATTTAGAATAATCAACTTCAGTTGATTTGGGATTTGTTTCATTAAATTGCTTGTAAGAGTTTTTTTTGCTCTCAAAAAATACTTGCTTTTCAGTGTTTTCTTGTTTCCTTATTTCATTTATCTCTTTTACAGACCAAGATTTGGCCCAAACCACTTTGTTTTGTTTAATCCAATAGTGTGATTTACAAGGTAAGCCCCAATTTCCAATAGACGGATCAAGAGTAATTGATTCTCCATTATAAATCAGAGTCCAATCAATAGGAGATATTGGTGTAATGACATCATGCCCACAACCACAGCAACATTTATGACCGACTATTGAGTACTCAATGGATATATAGATTGTTTTTTCTTCAAGTTTCTCAGGAAAATTAACAACAAATTTATGATTCAACTTCATCTTTATCTTCTTTAACATCTTCATTTATCATTGTATTTCCAGCAATTACGTAAGCACAAGAATACTCATCTTCAATGAATGAGTAGAAACCGCATAATTTCTTCCACTTAATTATTGCCATAGTGGCATTTAGTGCATTTAAATCAGCTATTTGTATGTTTCGGGAATAAGCATTATTCATATCATCATCAATAAATGAAATTCTCTTTTTGTTCCACACGTGATCTCTTTTTATATTTGTGCTTGTTGTTATTCTTAACATGCCTTGTAAACTATCATCAATAACGTTAATGCCCATTCCAACATCGATGAAAGATACTCCCTTCTTTTCCAAAAATTCAATGATAATTTTTTTAAGCCCTCCATTATCGATGCATATAAACACAAAATTCATATCACTAATCAAATCTATATTTGATGAATCTATGTATAACTCATGAGCATTAATATTTTTATGCATTCTTGAATAGAGATTTTGAAAGTAACTAACTTTTGATGGTGTAGCTCTAAGTTCCTCGATTGAAGGAGCTCCAGGTGATCTAAAAGCATTATGCTGTAAGAATTTATCTCCATCGAATAGATGAATTTCTTGCACTGGAGTTTTTGAGAGAAAATCAAGCAGATATGATCCTGTACCACCCAAGCCAATAATTGCTATTTTGCCATTTTCCAATTTCTTGGATATAGTAACAATATCAGATCTACTCGAAGCAGTATCAGTATAAACAAAAACAGATTCATCTTCATCGCTTTCAATAACTTTCGAAGATTTTAGAGTAACATCAGGATTAATAGAGATTGCTGGTCCGGAAATAATGGAAATATACGTTTTCATCTTTTCGTAATAATCACAATAACCATTGCTTGGTTTGCTAGAAAAAGAATGGTCAACAACCAAATCAGTAGCTAACGTTTTTTTGACGCTTTGATGCCTGATTTTTTCTAAAGCAATTCCGTCTTTATCGCAAGGATAATCACCAGCAAAATATACTACATGATTACCTGGTGGTGCAGTAACATCGCCAGCTAGGGTTAAGTCCGATACGAGTATTCCGTATTTGACTTCCTTATTGCTTGTTACATAAGGAATATCTCTGATTACAAGATATGAAGAATTGATTTCAATTTGGTATCCTTCATCCCTCAACTGTTTTAAATCACGGCTATGACTTATTTGTAGCAACGACATCAAAAATCATCCCTTCTTTGACCTTGACACTTTCACCCTCACTTAATATTCCTTCTGGTTTATTGCCATGACCTCTTCTATAAGTAATTGTAAAAATCATATTAGGTCCTGATGGTATCGGGTCAAACGCAAGTTCAATAATATCATAATATGTAAGAAATTCCTTATCAATCACTTTACTTCTAGCATTAACTATTATTGTATAATGATGATTGTTTCCATGTTCAGTATGGTCAGATGGGGTATTGATATTCATTCTTTCCTCCATTTTGCCTTAGAATAAGCACGTTCCTATATTTAGTGTATTTTTCAGAATATCCAACTTTTCATTGTAACTTCCATAATTTAAGGATGTTATTATTCTAAAACTGATTACAGAATCAGAATGCAATCGTTTATGTCAATCTTAAATTTTAAAAAAATCTTATATCTATATTGTATATAGAAATTACATTTCATAAATACTAAAATTTATACTATTATTGCTTTATAAGAGAACATGCATGATTATGAGAAAAATAAAACAATATTTATAACTTGCCACTAACAAA
>DAONDQ010000143.1:0-6552 GCA_035402645.1 Candidatus Cloacimonadota bacterium
ATCCAGTGGTTCAACATTTGGTAGCCGAAGGGCACCATAAAAACATTGGACTCATAGGCACCAAACGCACAGTAAGCAGCGCTGTTTACAAAAAAAAGTTCGAACAAATTGATCCTACCATTCATCTTAAATCGCTTGCAACGCCATTGTTGGCGCCAATGATTGAAGAAGGTTTTTTCAATAATAAGATTAGTAAAACCGTTGTTCATTCTTATTTGAGTAATCCTCATTTAAGTAAAATTGAAGCTATTATATTGGCTTGTACCCATGGAATCAGCTATATTACAGGATACTTCAAAAGCGTTTGAGTAGGCGTTGTCACCAGTATTCGTAACAGTTACTGAAGGGAAGATTTCATGTGACAGATATTCAGGATTCCTTGGAATTAAGACCTGCTGTAAACCCAAATCCAAAGAAGGAACAGGATTGACAATCACCTGGACATCATCAGTTCCCTGCAAGCCATTACTGTTATCATGAATGGTGAAAGTCAAATTTTCAGTTCCAATCCAAGTAGGGGAAGTAAAGGTTACATTTAGTCCATTAATGGCAACATTCACATTCGTATTACCGCTTACTGTGAGGGAGGCAGTATTAATATTCGTCGTCGTTACCAGAGATGTGAAATCAACATTCAAGGATTCACCCTGGATAAAGGTGTATGAATCAGGTAAAGTGATAGTGGGTGGAGTGGTTGAAGGATGACCAAACTTGAAATCATCGATAAGGAGTCCATAATTCGTCGCTTCGAACAGGAAACCGATATAGATGTTCTGTCCTGCATAAGCATTCAGACTTGTTTGTGACAGTTGATACGTTGTTCCGATATTCTGCAGGTTGACGATCTGCGTTGTAAAATTAGTGTAAGCAGCACCTGTGGTTGACACATAGACCTTCAGGTTTTCTGTGCTGATCCAGGCACGTGTATAGAAATAGAGTGAATCTCCCTGATTCACATGGATCTGGGGAGTAATCAGCCAGTCATGATTGGCATGAGGAAGATAATCATCGCATACCATGGCATAATTGCCAGTATGGGCATGTGATGGATTATTGATTGGACGCCACACCATTCCGTCCCCTTCATCATGAATGGTCCAACCGGTGGGGAGACTGGTACTTTCGAAGCTCTCATTCATGGTCCACTGTGCAAAAACCATACAGGCTATTCCAAGTATGGCCAAGATTAAAATCATTCGTTTCATTGTATCCTCTTTACTATTTGTATTTGATTTGAGGTTTCTCCAATTGGATGAACCATTCTGTTTGTCCTTTTACATTACCTCCGAGGGTTCTGTTTTCACCCCAATACACGGTGACTAAACCACTCGATTTGTGTTTGTATGAGATATCTACGTTTTCAGGTTTTATATTATCATTTGTTCCGAAGCAGATGAGTGCCACCTTTCGGGCATCAGCACCACCATCGGTGATGGCTCTTTGGATCAGATGCTCATTTGAAGCAGCCGCGAATTTCGTAATTTCATTATTACGTACGGTGATTTCAGGTTTGGTGATCTTTTCGCCAAACGCATATGCAACCTCAGCCTTGATCACTCCGTTCATGGAGTTTTCCAGGGGGAGTATTAGGACTTCTCCCCCTGGAAGATTGATTACAGGGCTTTGGTAGGGGTTATCACTGAAAGAACCACTTTCACATAATACTTTCTGAACCTTGAATTCAAAATCACTCTCATGGTGATTGACGGTAACTTCACTCTTCCTGGCTAAGGAAGTGCATAATGCAAGAGTCTTTCTGCTCTGCTGTTCATAATCGACATCGAGAGCCTTCCAAAATTGCAGTTCGGACAAGATCGCACCTTCCGATAATGAATCATGCATCAAGCCGGGCATGATTGCCACCCGTACTTTCTTGGATGCTGTGATTTCACGGCTTTTTTCAAAATGTTTATTTCGAAGCGCTATCTTATTCGGATCATTCAACTCAACATAACGTGATTCACCATTAAGATTCAAATAAACATCATGTGAACTCAGTAACTTATTGAAATTCTCATAATCTGAATTAAATACAGCAAGAGAGAACTCTTCATATTTGGCTTTCATATAATCCAAATCCTGATAGAGCAGGCTTGTCCTGATCGTCCGACGAGATGCTTCCAGGAGAATCTTCTCGACCAGGGGAAGATTGTAGCTACCGGTCACAATTAAAAGACTTTCCTTGGGTTTCATCCGAAGGCTATTATCCAAAATGTTGGCTGCTATATCCTGAAGATTGATCTTGTATTCATTGCTGAGAATGCTGTTGATAATACCCCTGGTATTCAGAATACTGTCAGAAACCGTATCACCAAGTGAAAAATCAAGAACGAAATTCTTCGCGATAGCCTGATAATATACCTCTTTATTATTAATGAGATGGGATTCAGCAATTTCAATCAACCGTTCTTCTATTAATTTGGTCAAATTGTAATGTACTTTCTGTTTGCTAATAGAAAATATATTGGATAATTGCTGACAGGTGGCAGGATTCTTTATCAATTCCTGCAATATACTGTATTTCAAGTTAGAACCCAACTCTCTTATCTGGGAGTGGTCATTGATGATTGCTACACTTTTCATATTCTAATTACCTCATTACTCTGATACGATACACAAGACAAAAGTATATAATATGAAAATAATGGTCAAGAACTTTTTGACTTAAAAGTATTTGTCTGTCCAGTTTTTTTACAAAACTTACTTCCCCAATACAGATTTGCTTATTTGTAATGCCTGATTGTGAATTTCTCATGAGGAAACAGCGATTAAAAAAATATCTCGACAATGTAATTGCATCCTGGCATCCATCTTGATTATATTATCCTAACATGAAGCGGGAGGTGATTATGAAGAATATTGTAGTACAAGATATCATCGGTATCATGAACAAGGCTGCACCGGAAGGATTGGCGATGCAATGGGATAATCCAGGACTTCAAATTGGCGAAAGAACATGGAAGGTAAAGAAGATCCTTCTGACCTTGGACGTAACCAAGGGGGCAATCGAAAAAGCGATTCATGAAAAGGCGGATTGCATCGTTTCGCACCATCCTCTCATTTTTAAACCCATCAAATCGATTAATGATCCCAATCTTCTTTCTTTGATCAGGCATAAAATATCCGTGTATAGTGCACATACAAATCTGGATGTCGCCAAGAATGGAGTCAATTATACACTGGCTGGGAAACTTGGTCTGACAGACTTGGAGAATATCACCAACGAAACAGGTTCGGAATGGCTGCATGTAACGGTCTTTGTTCCTTTGCAGCATTCGGTCAGGGTTAGGCAGATCATCGCTGAAGCAGGTGGCGGTTTGATTGGAAATTACGATCAATGCTGTTCAGAAAACCAGGTGGAAGGACATTTCAGACCGATGGAAGGGAGTGATCCGGTCTTGGGAGAATGCGGTAAACTCCAGCGGGTAGACGAAGTGAAGCTTCAATTCTTCTGTGAGAGTTTTCGATTTAATGACATCATTCAAATGATCAAGTCTGTTCATTTCTATGAGACACCCGTTTATTATGCGCATGCTGTAAAAACTGAAAATTCAACGTATGGTTTGGGATTAATTGGAAAGATCCCGTTCACTAAATCGCTGAAGTCCTTTGCAGCAGATGTGAAGGAAAAGCTGAACGCACCCCGAGTGTCTCTCTGGCTTGCAGATAAAAAGACATCAGATAAAGTCAAAACTGTTGCTGTGTGTGGTGGTGCAGGTGGCTCGCTGCTCCTCCAACTGAATGGTAGAGCAGATGTGTTCATTACGGGAGATATCAATTACCATGCCATGCTGGAAAGTAAAATTCCCATTATCGATGCCGGTCATTTTTGGACTGAATATCCTGTACTCAATTATTTGGAGACTCTGCTAAAACCCACTGGTGCTGAAATTGTGAAATTCACAGCCCAAGAACACGAGATAAACAAGCAAATCTGTGTTTGATAATACAATCTAGGAAAATGAATGAAGAAAATTGATGAATTCAATAAAGAAAGAGACAGACTGAATGAAATCGTCATGAAATATGCAGGATTAGGATTGAAAAGGTTCTTGAGCCTCGATAATCAATTCTATACGGAAGGTGCATTGCCAGCCAAGACCAAGGAAATGCTGGGGTTGATATCTTCCTTTGTGCTGCGCTGTGATGACTGCATCAACTACCATCTGGACAAATGCAACCAACTGGGTGTCACTAATGAGGAAATGGAGGAACTTCTTGCCATTGGTGTTTTAATTGGCGGTTCCATTACCATTCCTCATCTGCGTCGGGCACTCGAAGTGTGGGATGATATGCGAGATGTGGCGTAAGATTCCAATCTTACGGAATTGTTAAGTAAAATCAGGCAAAATCATATTAAAAGTGTTAGTAAGATTGGAATCTTACTCCACCTCTATTTTACAATTGTTATTTTTTTGGTGACTACCTTTTCACCTGATTTGACCCTTAGGATATAAACACCGCTACCTACTTTTTTCCCATCAACACCCTTCAAGTCCCAAACGAGCTTCTTTGGAATGTTCGCCGTCGTTACGCCCCTATTCTTGTAAACTCTTTGACCTCTTATATTATATATTTCGACAGAATATTGAGGATCCTTATGAATAACTATGATGGAAGGATTCGGTGTATAATCCCAATTCAGGATATCAATTTTCAATAAATCAAACTGCCCTATCGGATTTGGGTACGAATTAATACGTATTTCAGGAGTAGCGATTGAGACGTTTAAATCCATTTGGCTTCTATTGCTGATTTCAAGGTCATCAATGAATACACCTACATCAGGCATATTGGTATAATCATTGAATCCCGAAGTATCGGCGTACACGAAACTGAATTCGATGTGAAACAGATCTCCGGGTTGCAGATTGAGTTGTGACAAAGAGGCAAGGTCAAGCTGATAGGTTGCAGGATCACTTGAGATATAGTCATCATTATTCACCCTACCCAATGCTCCACCTGAACCGAGGAAAATGAGATTCTCAGCATCGTTACCACGGATGAGCTTCACGAAAACGCCATCCTTCCCATACATCGGCATCTTGTATTTATATCTGAAGGAAACCCTGGTACTATCCTGGTATACGAAATTCGGGGTGGAGATGTTGTAGGTTCCATAAACAGATGGTCTGCAACTGAGGGCATAATTGGATACCCCTAAAATGTAAGTAGCGGGAACTCTTTGCCAAGCTGAGTCGCCGGTTAAATCAAGGACATGTTCAAAGTCATTGAAGTATTTCAATCGACCGACTGAAATAGCCAAATCAAAATCAAATGTATAAAACAAAAAATTCCAAATCAAATAGGCTTTTGCATGGAATGGCAGAATTTGCCCTTCCACGGCATCGCTTGGGATGGATATATAGTTACCTATCTTAGCATAGGAATTAGTAGGTCCGTTGTATTCATTACGAAAGCAGGTGGATTGAACATTCTGGGCAAAAGTGACCACATCTGAGGAAAGAGTGACATCCAAATGTGTAAAATTATATGAATAATTCATATAGCTTTGGGGCAAGGAGAAAGTCATGGTAAAGGGGAAATATTCTCCCGGGGAGATTGATTCTGCATCAAAATTGAGACTTTCAAGGGTGATGACAGGGGTAATGACCTGGTAATAATATTTCTCTGATACGTCATCGGCTAAGCTGTCTGAGATGACCCTAACTTCGAATTGAATCGGTGTGCCATCGGGTAATTGTCCTATTTGGTCAATCGATTTGACCCAAGCGTTAAATCTAATAGTTTTCCAATCACCACCATCCACCTGGAAAGGGATATGGGTATTACTGATTTCAACCATGCTTGGATCAGTGATAATATCAACAAAACCGGATATGCTTTGAGCAAAGTTGTTTAATAAAGATATAGCTCCATGATATGAGATTCCTTGGCACAACTTGTCTTCAGACACTCTTTCGAAATGTAAACCATTTAGAAAAGGATGATGAGCTATGGAAGCAATTTCAGATAGTGATGGACTGTCTATGTTCATACAGTTTTCTGCATATATGGAGAAAGCTTCAAAAGGGAAATTATTGATACCTGAACATTGTATATTTACTCTACCACTGTTGTCCGTGATAAACACTGTGTCTTCTTCAGCAAAATAAAGAATAGCATTAGGAACCGGTTGTCCTTCGCTTGTAACATTTACTTCAAACATATTCATGCTTTCATAAAATTTGGCATTACAGGTCATTGGCTTGGGGTTGTCCGTAAACAGCCTGAAATAGGAATCTCCTTCTTCATTCAATTCATAGGCGCACCATTTGTAGACAGAGGTACCATAAAAATAGGGGACAAAAGGAATTTTCTGTAGAGCATTGGTTGCAGCAATATGATTGACTTGTTGCTTGAACAACAAGCGGAAGAATTCCTTCTGGTAGAATTCAGAATATCCAAAGCCCGGTGCAAGCGGAGAGCCCCAACCAAAGCGGGAATTGCCGACAAAAGCAAGCATGCCCTTTCCGGGTGTCATGACCATTTTCTCACCAATGGAATTGTAATCGATTGCCTCAGCCCAGCAACCGATGGAATTGAAAAGCC
>DAONDQ010000144.1:0-6543 GCA_035402645.1 Candidatus Cloacimonadota bacterium
ACAATTACACTTAATTTTGATTTTAAACCTGTCCAGACTGACTAGACCATCTCATTGAATCCTTCATGGAGACCCTCAAAGCTAACATGTCAAAGGGTGAAAATATCTATCTCCGTGGATTTGGCACATTCCTCTTGAAGAAACGGGCTGAAAAGACAGGTCGTAATATCACCAAGAATACAGCCATTAAGATTCCAGCCCACATGATCCCTGCATTCAAGCCAGCTAAAGAATTCGTTACTGAGGTGAAGACCAAGGTTAATGTGAAGAAATAATTGCAACGTATGAATCCTATTAGTAAAAAAAGCAGTTTAAGTGTGCCATCTTCGAAAATTTCCGCAATTTTTATTGATGAAGAAGAAAAAACACAGTTAATTTTCACAAAGGATCAGTTAATTAATCAATTACGAAGGGAATGTCCAAAAATATCTAAATCATTTGATTTTCTCTATTCTACTGAATTCCAGCAATTGAGTGATGCTATTAGCGGCATTCTTCCGATAATTTATGTGGGAAACAGAGATGCATTGAAACAAAATGATCAATTGATAACCACTTGTGGAAATTTACTGCGCAATTCTTCCAACACGGTTATTGCCTCTATTCAAACATTAAGAAGCGGATTTCGTCTTCAAAGTGGAATTCTATTAAGAAGTGTAATTGAAATCTGTGCTACTGTTGTTCACCTCTTGGTTCAACCAAAAATACTCAATGATTTTCTTACTGATAAAATAACTTCTTCAAAATCTATATCTGTTGCGGATAAACAAATTCCTTTATTTGGACGATTATGGGGGGAATTAAGTAAAAGACAAATTCATATAAATTCAATTCATAGTGATTGGTATCCATTACGTGAATTTAAGGACAAAGAAGAGGTTCCAGCAAAAGTGACCTTGGGGATGATTAGCGTCTCTGTATTAATTCTTGAAATAGTTACAGAGTTAGTTTTCATTAACCTTATAGAAAAACCCAAACACTGGGAAGTAATCGACAAAGGAGTTGTTCAGTTTATTCCCCCTGATAGTTCACAACTTTCACAAATCGAATATTTGTTTAAAGCAACAGATGAATAATGGACGTATAACAATTTAATATTGTTGATCCTGAACATATGTTAGTCATTATTTATGACCATCAAAGAAGAAATAAAATCCATTGTTATCAGACTTGGTGCCGACAAGTGTGGCATTGCCAGCATCGATAGGTTTTCTTCAGCACCTGAGGGGTTCCATCCGACTGATGTCTATTCCAAATGCAAGTCTGTCATTGTATTCTTAAAGAGGATGCCGCCAGAGGTGATCATTGCTGAAAACCCGATTCCATATTCCCATACGGCATACCTCCTTTATTCAGCACTGGATCAGATTGGGTTGAAACTGTGTTCTGAACTCGGCAACCATGGTATCAATGTGCTACCAGTGCCGACAGATGTACCCTATCTGCACTGGGATACCGAAAAGAAACATGGGATGGGGATCATTTCAATACGCCACGCTGCTTTCAATGCTGGATTGGGTATACTGGGCAGAAATACCCTGCTGATCAATCGTGAATACGGGAACATGGTTTACATCGGAGCGGTACTACTTGATACCGAAGTTGAACCCGATCCAATAGTAAATGATCTCGCCTGTCCACCCAATTGCAGACTCTGCATCGAAGCATGCCCAGTTCAAGCATTGGATGGTGTGACGGTGATCCAGAAGCAGTGTAGAGAGTTCTCCTCCATGCTGCACCCCAGAGGGTGGGAAATCTACACTTGCAATGCTTGTCGAAAGGTTTGTCCACTTAGAAATGGCAAGAACTAAACCGCAAAACTTTAATAGGGGCATCCCGTTATGAAACTTCTGACCACATCGTTTGATTTTCGATTATTCCTGATGCTGTCATTTGGGTTCATTACCTTCACGATCATTGGCACGGTATCTCATGAAAGTGGACATTATATAGTTGCTAAATGCTTGGGATACGAAGCCAAAATTAATTACGCCTCTTCATGGTATTATGATAAAAACAATGAAGCATTCCTCCATTCTCATTGGAATTTATATTCCGAGAAGATCAGATTAGATCAGGATTTCCCCGATAAAGAAAGATGGGATAGACTAAAATTCAAACAACAAAGTGATAGTTTCTGGATTACATTGGGTGGAGCCATGCAAACAATGCTGACAGGAACAGTTGGCTTGCTCTTCTTGGTTTTTTTTAGAAAAAGATACTATTCCGCCACTGAACTATCCTTTTTATTATGGTTTCTGGCTTTTATTTCATTATTCTGGCTTCGACAGGCTGCGAATTTCTTTGTAGGGACTACCAAATTCTTAGTTCATGGCTCAATCAGCTCACATAGTGATGAATTTGTACTTGCTCGCAGATTAAATATTCCTGAATGGACTATTTCAACAATAACGGCTTCAATTGCATTGTTAATTCTGGCAGTTGTGATATTCAAGTTCATTCCCATTAAACAAAGGCTTACTTTTATGCTGGCTGGAATAGTTGGTGGTGTGAGTGGATACCTTCTCTGGCTTATCTATTTTGGGAAAATCATATTGCCATAATTGGTTTGGTAATAGAAGCATCAATAGTAAATAGTGCGATTCACATTTTCATTAAAACGATAATGCATGTTAACAATAAATGAATCCAATGTCACCATCATGGTTAAAAACCTTGATGTTTCGATAAAGTTCTATGAATCAATCGGATTAACCCTGAAGAACCGATGGGAAAACCATTATGCCATGGTAGAAACAAAAGGTGTGACGATTGGATTGCACCCAACCGAAGCAAAGGAACTCAGTTCGGGCTCAGTCTCCATCGGATTTATGGTAGATTCATTCAATGATGCAAAGGCAATGCTTGAGAAGAACCAGATTGCCTTCGGGGATGATGACGGAAAATCGGGGCATTATCTTCACTTTTCTGATCCTGATGGCACAAAGTTGTATTTTGTTGAGCCAAAATGGAAATAATATCAAAGTAAATATCTTCTGTAACTAACTATAAAAGTATCATTTATGATCACCTTAGGCACCATAAAAAAGAAATGTCCCAAATGCCATAAGAACGATGAAGTCATCCCGATTCTTTATGGAGAACCTACTCAGGAGGCAATGGAAGAGATAAATCGAGGATTATGGGCAATGGGAGGATGTATAGTTGATATTGATAGTCCGAACTGGTATTGTAAACGGGATGAGCTTGATTTTTAATCACTAAAAGTGTAGTACTGCTAATTTGTAAATCCTATAAGCTGATGATTCAAACCAAGTTGGCAATTTTATTCATAATTATTTCGAACATCATTCTTGCCCAGTGCTCAGAAGATGTAATGCCATTGGATTTTTGTTCAGGGAAAATCATGACTCATCCAATGCATTCTACTTTTTCCAAGGATTATAAAACAATAGCACTGGAGTGGAACGAAAATGCTGAAATATGGATATCCCAGAAGGGTTTTGTTCAGTCTGACCTTTTATTCATAAAGAACCATAGACCATTGGGGCTTCGTATACAGCATTCCGCAGATTCTAATGTCTACTACTTCTTGCATGGTGAAGCCCAACAAAGGTTTGTTGCTTTTCGTGAATTATCATCACAAAATCCAGACACACTGGCTTCCTTAATCCTCCAAACTTTTCAAGATGAGCCTTCTTCAAGAGCAAAAATGAACTATGCACGAGAATTGAAACTTATAACAAATCCCAACTCTCTGAAAATTCTCATATCCCTGACCAGCGATTCATGCAAATTTGTGCGGTTAGAAGCAGCATTATCATTGTCCTATTTGAATGAAAAGAAAGTTAGTTTTAAAACATTCCAGAATTTATGGAACCTAAATGACGAAATTCTTAACCTTGATAATTTCCCATCGTTCACGGTTGGGATGAGAAACATTGCAACACCAAAATCCATCAAGTTTTTAATTCGTTTGACACAACAAAAAAATCCGTATTGTTGCTTGGATGCTTCTATTTGCCTATTGCAACTGGGTAAAAATGCTGATTGTTTAAAGGGACTCGACTCAGTTTTGACATGTGATAACGAAGAGTTGTTTTATAACGCTGGATTATTGATAAAAAGATATTATCCAGATTCCATCTTACGACAGAAACTTGTGTCATTCCTATCAGGGGATAATGCTAAGGCACAATTTTCAAAATTTCTGTTAACCGAAGGAAATTAGCTTATGATTTGTTAAAACGTACAAATAAATATCTTATGACAGTAACGGAATTTTTATCACAACAAACTCCTGAGAACAGGTTAATCCTTTCAGAAATTAATGACATCATTATTACAGCGGATAAAGCCATAACGGCTGAGATTGGATTAATGATGGGAATTGAAATGATCCTCTATAAAGCCAATGGCTTTTTCAAATATGGATTGTCAATCACTAAAACCCATTTTTCATTGCATTTAATGCCAATTTATGGGTCACCAACACTTCATGCCAAGTATAAAACCCTTTTGAACAAAGCTAAATTCCAGAAGGGTTGCATTAATTTTAAAAAAGCAGAAGAAATGCCTTTAGATATAGTCAGAGAATTACTTAACGATTGCGCCAAGGTTGACCTTATGGCATTGATGGAAAAGTTTAAATCGAATCGAAAACAATGAATGGTTATTAAACACAATCGGGCACAATCCACTGAAACCCGCATCAGTTGTGAGTCTTTGTTGGCGGTTTGGTTATTTCAAGTATTCCTCAATCACAATCTTCTTCTGTGACATCATTACTTTCCAAGAATTGGGCTTACTCATCAGTTCACTAAGGTTTTCAGGTAACACTTGCCAACGAAGTCCATATTTATCTATACACCAGCCACATTGTGATTCTTCGCCATCTTTAGTGAAATAATTCCAAAATTTATCAATTTCATTTTGGTCTGCACAATTGATTGTAAACGCTAATGCATCATTAAATGGATGATGCTTTTTTTCAGTACTCATCAATGAATACTTTTGTCCAAAAATAGTTACTTCACAAATTTCTGTATTTCCACTGGGGGTCTCGCCAAGAGGCACTATGATTCCTGTTATTAAATCGCTGCCAAAAATATTTTTGTAATAATCGACAACTTGTGAAATACTGCCACTATCGCAGCTAAACCAAAGGCTGGGAACAATTTTATGTTGATTCATGTTTTAAGGTGTTAAAGGGTTAGTAAATTTCAAAAAATCACCATCAATAATCAATAATTTAACTCCATTTTCAGCCACAGAACGATGCGAACTTAAATCATCGGATACTACATAGGTCATTCCTTTTTTTAAAATGAACCTGTTCCCGTCTTTGAGCTCGCTCACGAAATCTCCTTCCAAGCAATGCACAATATGACCTTTCTGGCACCAGTGGTCAGCAATATACCCTTTTGAATACTCAACAATTCTGATTCGTAATCCCTCAAATTGAGTGGTTTGCCAATATGCAACTCCTGTTTCGCCTTTGTATTCTATCTTAGGAATGTCTGACCAATTTATGGTTTGAAAGGGAATGTTTTTATTACTCATTTTATAATCCTTAGTTTTGTCATGTTTGGGATCAGTGAAAATAGACGATGATCATAAATCTTCTTTCGCTCTCCAGTATGGATCAAACTCCTTGACCTGACCACCAATGTTTCCAATGTCATATGAAACCGCATTGTCACCATGCCTTTTACTTTTATGATTATCAATAATTAGGCAGAAGGCGATGATCAATTCCACATTGGAATCATTGTCGGCAGTTATGGCATAATTGTCCCCTTCGAACCAGCTTACAGCTTCTTTCTCCCACCAAGCCACCTGAGTGCTATTTCGGTATATAGAGTATTTCCTTCCCCGATGTCCATAGACATGATAGATGTCAGGGCTGCAATGACACTGATAGTGCATCTCCCACCATGAATCTGCCTTGAATTCAACGGTACTGTTGTCATGAAGCCTGATACTGTATTTCGGTTTCATGAAGAACCATTGTTTATTAATAGTGAGCCTGGCTCTGGAATCATCGACCTTGAACAAGTTTATTACCGACAAAAATCTGAACAACTCATTGGATGCCTTGTAGGCTGGGTTCCCATCAATGTAAATTTGGTACTTATCCCCGATGGCGATCTTTTTCTGGTTTATATCTATTCTCATATATAAGCGGTATGACTAACAAAGATATCAGGAATTGTGCATAGAACGGTTTGTCCATTATTGGAAATTTTGACCCAGTTCAGTTTTATATATAGTACCAGAAATCACCATTTATGGTCAAAAAGTAATAAGTAAAAAATGGAAGAATTGAAGATCAAAAAAGAGTACCGTGACTTTCATGTTGAAATTGAGAGAAGCATTGCCGAAAGGCTATATGAACACTGCGAGAGGACGGAAGATAAAATCATATCAGTTTTCCGAAGAAGTTTAAAACAATATCTGGATTCAGTGGAAAAGCAGAAACAGGCAGAAGAATAATCACATAAGTGATCAAAAAATGACAGTATGAGAGTATCCCTTCGGCTACGAGCATCTTGCCTCGCTGATTCGGGTTGCTGACCTTGC
>DAONDQ010000145.1:0-6487 GCA_035402645.1 Candidatus Cloacimonadota bacterium
CCTCCCTTTACAAATGGGAGGGAAAATAAAAAGGATGCACTTCGCCCTTCGAAGTCGAACTTCGAACTTCGAACTTCGATAACCCCTACGGCGCGAGATGAAGAGCGCATAAAATTGAGAGTTTTCGCTTGATAATACGTAAGATTTTAAGGAGTTGATTATGAATAACAAATGGACCATTTCGGCTATTGTTATCGTCATTGCCATGATTTTTTGTATGTTCTGGATGATGCATGTGATGACAAAACCTTTTAAACAGACTGAAACGGTAAAGGTGTCACCTGATTCCTACCTGGTGATCAAATTGAGCGGGCAGATCCCTGAATTTTCACAAGTATTGATGGGATTCTTTGGACAGGATCAGCCAACAGTGTTCGAGCTCAAAGAGAAGATACTCAAGGCGGCAACTGACAGCAAGATCAAGGGGATTATCCTGAAGCCTTCAGGAGTCATGATCGGTTACGCCGGGGCACATGAACTCACATCTGCCCTGGAGAAGTTCAGGGGTACGGGGAAAAAGGTATATGCCTACATTCAGATGGGATCAACGAAAGACTATTTTCTTTGTGCAGGTTCGGACAAGATATTCATGAATCCTTCGGAATCGGGAGGTCTGCTTTTCACAGGAGTTGGCGGACGTCTTACCCTGATGAAAGACCTATTCGATAAGCTGGGAATCACGATGTACGTTGCACAGGCTGGGAAATTCAAGGGTTATACCGACCTGTACACAAAAAACACACTCTCACCCGACCTGAAGAGCAATATGTCATTGCTGTTCGGTGATATCTACGAAAGACTGATCGCTGATCTTTCCAAGAAGAGGAATGTTTCAGAAGATAAGATGAAATGGATATTCGAGCAGAGAGAAGATATATTCATGACCGGGAAGACGGCAAAGTCCTATGGTTTGGTGGATTCCCTTGTTTATGAAGATGACCTTTATGACGTGCTGAATATTCCCAAGCAAAAGAGAATACCGGTCAGTGATTACCAGATATTCCTTCGTCCAAACTTGGGTGACAAGGTTGCTGTGATCTATGCATATGGTTCGATCATGCCGAATGCGGGAAATAACTTCAATACACAGACCATTAATGCGAAGGATTTCAAGAAGACCATCGACATGGTGAAGGATGATCCAACCATCAAGGCAGTCGTCCTGAGAATCAATAGTCCGGGCGGCTCTTCCCTGGAATCGGACATCATCCTGAATCAGCTTCGCAAACTGAAGAATATACCGATTGTGGTATCCATGGGTGATGTGGATGCTTCTGGCGGATATTATATCACGACAGCCAGCAAATACGTGTACGCCGACCCTTATACCATCACAGGTTCCATAGGTGTGGTTTCCATGATCCCCAAGTTTGACAAGATGGGGAAGAAGATTGGGATTCATTCCGAAGGCATCACATATGGAAAATTCAGTGATATCTACGATATGTGGAGTCCCATGACTGCTGATTCCTACAATGCCCTGCAGAAGAGTACGGAAAGTATCTATACCGAATTCAAGGGCTATGTGGGGAAGAGCAGAAACATGACTCCTGATGCAGTGGAAGCAGTTGCCCAGGGGCAGGTGTGGTCTGCCGTACGGGCAAAGAACAACAAACTGGTGGATGAGATCGGAACTTTGGATAATGCTGTCGGCAAGGCTGCGGAATTAGCTCATTTGAAGACTGTGAATGTGATTTATTATCCGAAGCAGCGTACCATTATCGATGTGATCATGGAACAGAGATTCGGCAAGGGAGCATTGAGTTCTGCCATTGAACATGCAGTGGCAAAGGAGATGGGCACAGAGAAGGCGATTGAGTTGAAACAACTGATATCTGATGATCCACGCCAGATGCTGATGCCTTTCATCCCTGAATTTTAGTGGCTTTTCAAGCGGATCACGCTATTATATCCTCAAAGAAAGTCCGGATATGACTTTCAACTGAATGTCACCAGTTTTCATGCTGGTTATGTGTCATTCTGCGTTACCTCTCGCTTGAAAATGCCTTGACCCATACTCTATAATTTTATAGATGGTTTTTATTATTGTAAGGAATTAAGAATGTTAAATGAAATTATCATAAATATCCACCCATTCGAAAAAAGGGTGGCAATACTGGAAGACGGCAAACTTGTTGAGCTTTTTGTCGAAAAAAAGAACAAACAGAATGTTGTCGGCAACATTTATAAGGGAATTGTGAAGGATGTGCTTCCCGGCATGGGTGCTGCCTTCATTGATATCGGACTCGAGAGAACCGCTTTTCTGCACTATTCGGACATCGTGGTTGACTTCCTCGATTTCTTTGATTCAGAACAACCAAGACATCATCGCTTTGGTGATTCATCCAAGATCGGAGAATTGCTGAAACCGGGACAGGAGATCGTTGTCCAAGTGCACAAGGGTCCCATTGGGAATAAAGGCGCACGTATGACAGGGCAGATCTCGATTCCCGGCAAATACCTCGTATTTTTCCCCAATAAGAACCGCATTGCCTTATCCCGCAAAATCTCCTCTTCTGCTGAAAAGGGACGCATCAAGGGAATCCTGAATTCCATTAAGGATGACAATGTAGGTTTGATCGTAAGGACGGAAGCTGAAGGTTGCTCTGAAGAAGATTTCACGAATGAATATCACGCCCTGGCAAAGACTTGGCGTTTAGTGGAAAAACAATTAAAATTCGTGAAACCGCCTGAGTGTGTTTTCGATGAGAATGACCTTGCAAACACCCTCATCCGTGACCTATTCTCAAGTCATGTGGATAGGTTGGTTGTCGATAGCAAGCAATTCGTGAAGATCCTGAATTCGCAGCTCGAAGATGCTGCTCCTGAACTGATGGACAGGGTGGAATTGTACCAGGAGGATTCTCCCATATTTGATGCCTTCGGCATTGAAAAGAAGATCGAGACCATCTTCCAATCGAGACTCTACCTGCCCAGCGGTGGAAATATCCGCATTGAACAGACGGAAGCGCTGGTGGCTGTGGATGTGAACACGGGAAGTTTCACCGGACACTCCAATTACGAGGAAACGGTCAAGAAGACCAATATAGAGGCAGCAGTCGAAATTGCACGCCAGATACGATTGAGAGATCTGAGCGGTATCATGGTGCTCGATTTCATCGATATGGCACATGATTCAAGCAGGGAAGAAGTGCTGAATATCCTGCGCCGTGAATTGAAGCGGGACAGGGCAAAGAACAAGGTTTATCCGTTTGGACCACTCGGCTTGGTGGAAGTGACTCGTAAGCGCATGAGACCCTCTCTTGTGCTGAGTTATTCAGAACCATGTCCGCATTGCAACGGCACGGGGAAGAATGTGTCCAGGGACGCAGTCGCCATGAGAATTCACAGGTGGTTGAGCCGTTCCGAGTATTTTATCGGCAACATGAATGTGCGTGTTATCGTTCATCCCAATGTGAGAAAGTTCCTGTTGGATCATCCGGATTATATGATCAGTTTCAAGAATCGTGCGGAGTTTGTAACGGATGAGAATTTGAAGCCTGACCAGTTCAAGGTATTCCCACAGGGAGAAGATAAAGAGATTACAGAAAAATATAATCCTTGACACAATAACCGTCAAAAAATACAATGTCCAAACCTTGAAGTGAGTTAAGGAAGGAGTATAGAGATGTACGCGATTGTTGATTTTAAAGGTGTGCAACTGAAAGTTGAAAAAGATACCTTGATTAAGGTTCCTTATTTAGGCGAATTAGAAGCCGGAACCCGCATCGAGATGGACAAAGTTTTGATGATCCGTCAGGATAATGATGTCCAGATTGGACAGCCTCTTGTTCCAAAGGCAAAAGTGATTGCCGAATTCGTAGCAAATGGAAAAGACGAGAAAGTCATTGTTTTCCATATGAAGAGAAGAAAAGGCTACGCAAAGAAGAACGGACATCGTCAGCGTTATTCACAGATTAAGATCTCCGAGATCAAGAACTAAGAAGGGGACGGTAACATGGCACATAAAAAAGGTGTAGGAAGCAGTCGTAACGGTAGAGACAGTAATCCCCAGTACTTGGGCGTGAAGAAGTATGGAAGTGAAGCAGTAAGAGCGGGAAACATCATTATTCGCCAGAAAGGTACGAAATTCAAGGTTGGAAACAACGTTGGTCTTGGCAGAGATTACACGATCTATGCACTTATCGACGGTTTTGTTAAGTTTGAAACTAAAAAGGCAGGAAGAAAGTTCGTCAGTGTATATCCGACATTGGAAAACTAAGCATCTGCCTTGAGTATATGAACGCCCTCAATCGAGGGCGTTTTTTATTGTTGATCAATTTTCGCATTGCATTCTGAAATCACATTTCCATTGACTTATATTTTCCGTTTCTTTATTATGCTAAACAAAAAAATATCCCTTAGGAGGAACCATGAAAGTCGTACATGCAAAAGATGTGACTCTCGAAGAAGTCAATGCCGAAGGAGCATCTGCCACCAAAATTCGTTGGCTGATATCCCAAAAGGATGACGCCCCTAATTTTGCCATGCGTTTGTTTGAAATTGAACCGGGCGGGCATACGCCATTACATAAACATGATTGGGAACATGAAGTATTTATCGTGGATGGTGAAGGCGTCCTGGTTTTTGAAGATGGAGAAAAACCTTTCATTACTAACGATGCCATCTATGTTGAATCGGGCAAAATGCACCAGTTCAAGAATACAGGCAGCAAACTGCTGAAATTCCTGTGCATGATCCCTCATGAGAAGCCGGTTGTGAAAAAAACCATCAACCCCTTTGCAGGTGGGAAAGCGAATAATTGCTAAGAGATGGTAACAGGTAACAGGTAACAGGTAACAGGTAACAGGTAACAGGGTAGAAAGGAATTGGAAGGTGTAAGAGCGAGATACAATTAGCGTAATGTCTTGTCCTCTTATCCCTAGCACCTAGTACCTAGTACCTAGAACCTACATAATAGGAGACATAATGGATGCAAAGTATATAGAATTCTTCAAGCAACTGACCTCGACCCCGAGTCCGTCAGGACACGAGGAGAAGGCACAACGCATATTCATGGATTTCACGAAACCATTTGCGGATGAAGTAAAATCGGATATCAATGGGAATGCCATTGCTGTCAAATATGGAACTGGTCACGGCAAAAAGCCGTATAGTGTAATGCTCAGCGGGCACGCTGATGAAATTGGCCTGATGGTTTCCCATATTGACGAGTCCGGGTATGTCTATGCACGGATGATCGGAGGAATGGATATCTCCCTTCTTCCGGGGTTACGGTTGGATATTCATCATGAAGGCAAAACGGTACGTGCCATAGTTGGCAAGAAGCCCATCCACATGCTGCGTGATGGGGATGAAGCCAAGCCAAAACTCGAAGACTTATGGCTGGATATTGGTGCAATTGATAGGGAAGATGCCCTTAAGAAGGTAGCTGTGGGCGATGTGGTAACGTTCATTCCCCAATTCGAGTATCTGAATGGTGATTTCATCGTGAGTAAGGGAACAGATGATAAAGCCGGTGTCTTTGTCGCAGCAATGGTCATGAACCTGATCCATAAGTCAAAAAAGATATATCCTGATGTATATGCTGTTTCAACAGTGGGAGAGGAAGTGGGTGCCAAAGGCGCTAAGACAAGTTCCTTCGATATCAAACCCATGATTGCGATAGCCCTCGATGTGACCTTCGTATCTGATCACCCCGGAGTGGACAAGAAAGTATATGGTGACGTTGGTGTTGGAAAAGGTCCTGCGATCACAATAGGTTCGATGATCAATAAGCAAGTACTGAACCTGTTCAAAAAGACCGCTGAAGAAGAGAAGATACCGGTTCAGTTTGAAATATCTCCAACCCGTTCAGGGACAGATGGAGATGTCTTACATAATAATCTCTCGGGAATCGCTCTTGCCATCATCAGCATTCCAAACAGATATATGCACAGTCCCAATGAAGTCGTTTCTTTAAATGACATGGAAAATGCCGCGAAATTGATCGCCGGATTCCTGAAGAGATTGGGGCCTGATTTCAATCCATATCCTGTTCAATAGGAGAAATATGATAGTCGTAGATCGGTTGGTGAAAGAGTTCCAGCAGAAAAGTGGGGAAATGCTGCGTGCTGTGGATGAACTCTCATTTACTGCGAATCATGATGAAGTCGTATGTCTATTAGGTGTCAACGGAGCAGGCAAGACTACGACCATGCGCATTCTTTCTACTGTATTCATGCCTACATCGGGAACTGCTACAATTGAAGGTTATGATGTAAAGACCCAATCACAAAAGGTGAGGGAGAATCTCGGTTTCCTTTCGGGAGATACAGGTCTCTACGCACGCTTATCCGTGCGTGAAATACTCCGTTATTTCGGTGATTTGTATGATGTCCCCGCAGATGTCTCGGATAATCGTATCAAAGACATGGCAGAGTTGCTTGATATGAATGACTTTCTGGATAAGAAGATCGAATTTCTTTCCACAGGTATGAAGCAAAAGGTTTCCATTGCCAGGTCAATCGTACATGATCCTCCTGTT
>DAONDQ010000146.1:0-6430 GCA_035402645.1 Candidatus Cloacimonadota bacterium
TTCCATTATCCTTACATCATCAGCCATCTGGGAAAACCCTGAGTGGAGAAAATACCTTGTCATGGCAAAACTGCAATCCCCTGATTTACGCTTGGGAATTGTCGGACTGAAAGGCAGACATAAAAACTCGATTTTCGAATCGACTCCGACAGGAAAAATTGAGGACTTTGTTCGAAATTGCATGCGCAGACATTTCCAAATCACAGATCAGAAGATGTTGATCCAGGATGCTGAAAAATTATTGTCCCATGATTTGTAAACAGACAGATTTACAGATTTAATTCAAGAATTCAATTCCTTCAAATCAATCCTGCTCCATCAGTTTTTTTGCACCTTTCCATCTCCTATGTACCCAAAACCATAATTCCGGACGTGCCATGATCTGTTTTTCCAGGAGTTTGCTGGCATCTTGAGTCAGTTGCTGTACACCCTCTTCAGTATCAGGATATTGGTCAGGGTAGATTGGCGGAACGAAATAGGCAGTGCTGCTGCCATCCTCATTCCGAATCATGAAAGCTGAAACAATGGGAACCTTGCTGTGTATCGCCATCTTTGCGATGCCCTTGTAGGTGGATGCAGGATGCCCGAGAAAATCGGTAAGCACTCCATCGTGCCCGGCATCCTGGTCAATGAGCAAAACCACTGATTTATTCGCTCTCAGCGCTTTGATCAAGTTACGACCTGCTTCATCCTTATAGATGATATCCAAACCCGATTTTGCCCGCCACTTATATGTGTATTCATCAAAATATGGATTTCTCTGACGTTTTGTAACTGCTGCCATGGGAATTTGATGCTCAGCAAAAACATGCATCGCCAGTTCCCAATTCCCGAAGTGCCCGGTGTTGACCAATACACCCTTGCCCTGTTTGAGAACATCGAAAATATAATCGATATTCTCTGTCTTGCATTCTTTCGCAAGTTTTTCCACGTTTCCAAAGTAAATCTCAGCCACAGTAATTCCCAAATTCCAATACATGGCTTTCAGTAATTTGCGAATCTCGAGGTCACTCTTTTCCGGAAATACCATCCTCATTTGGGATTCTGCGACATGTTTCCTGACACCCAGATAATAACCGGCAAATAAAAGCAGATTACTGAGAAACCATCTCGTAAACCGATAGGGGAAAATTCCAAAGAAAGCCAATGCACCTCTGAAAAGTCCATATTCGACCAGATTTTGAGTCTTTTGCCTGAATTTGCTTTTTTTCATTGATTTTGAACCTCTAAGAGCGATAGAAATTGAGTTTTGAATTATGTCAACCCTGATTTCAGATTCTTCGTCACCAAAAATTTCCATAAATTCCTTTACTTATTATTTGTTATTAGCAATTATTCAATTATAATAATTTCAAGTACAAAGTGTGGAGGATTGATTATGCCATTGCTAGAGTTAACGACAAACAACTTCGATGACACAATTAAGAAAGGGGTTGTCTTGGTGGATTACTGGGCTCCCTGGTGTGGACCCTGCAGAATGCTCGGACCAACAATCGAGGATATTGCCAGTACCGCTGAAGGCTTTTCAGTAGGGAAACTGAACGTCGACGAAAATCCCGAGATCGCTGAAAAGTATGATATTCGTTCAATTCCAACCGTCATAATTTTCAAAGATGGGCAGGTTGCCCATATGTCTGTAGGTCTTGCAACCAAAGCTGCACTATTACAAAAAATCGAGGCATTGAAGAACAGTTAGGATATTTTTTTTGTGAATATCAAACTCAGAGAAATTGAAATCCAAAGAAATGCCCTTCTATACCCGGCAGGTTCGGTATTAATACGTATGGGTAATACCAGAGTATTATGCACTGCATCGATCGAACAGGGAACTCCCCTGCACTGTCGGGAAAAGAACATCGGCTGGCTTACCGCCGAATATTCCATGCTTCCGGGCAGCACTCAAACACGAAACAGACGTGAAGTGTCCTCCGGAAAGATTTCAGGTCGAACTGCTGAAATACAACGACTGATTGGACGATCCCTGCGGGCGGTTACCGATCTTTCTCTTTTCCCCGATTATACGATCATGATTGACTGTGATGTTCTACAAGCCGACGGTGGTACACGTACAGCCTCTATCACAGGTGCTGCCGTCGCCTTGTATGACGCCATTCAAAAGATGATTTCACAGGGTATCATTACGAAGAACCCAATGAAAGAATGGCTTGCAGCGATCAGTGTTGGTATCGTAAATGGGAAATACGTGCTCGACCTCTCGTATGAGGACGATAGTATCGCTGAAGTCGATATGAATGTCGTCATGACTGAAAGTGGTAAATTCATCGAAGTACAGGGTACTGCAGAACACAATTCCTATGATAGGCAACAACTCAACCAGATGCTGGATTTGGCTCAAGAAGGAATCCAAAGACTGATCTCTGTTCAAAAATCCCTCTATTAATTCCGAAACCATTTTCCTCTGTTCAGAAGCTTCCTCATTTTTGCTCAATTCATGCTATATTCATTCATATATTGATACATGAGCTGATCAAAACTGCTACTGGAGAACCTAACTTATCCATCCCTTAAACATCTCCCAAGCCTCTCTTAACCAACCCTTAGGATTTAGGAGAGCTTTGTATGAGATTTAACGGATGTTTATACTTCGTTTGTATTGACTTCATTGAGCAAACTTTGGTATTACTCATGGAGTTATATGTATATTTGATTCAAATATCTCTAACGCCGCAATGTAAAGTTATTATTGGTTTTTTCAATGCATTTTGAAATGATATGAATATCGTCATGTAACTAATAATTTTATTGACAATATTTAACTGAAATAGATTATTTTTTTGCTTACAGGAGGGAATATTATGAAAAAAGCATGCGTTTTTGCCTTGATAGCACTGCTTGTTCAGTCAATGCTGTTTGCTGCAGATATGACAGCAAATGGCGGAAAAGCAATCTATCCACATTACCTCTCCGCAAATCACGATATTGGAAAAATAGCACCTTCATACACTTTCTTCACACCACCAACCAATTTACTTACCTCTTATTTCGATTACATGATCGGGAGTTACAATAATTTACCAATGCAAAATATCCCTGATGAATTCGATGGCGGTTATGCCCTCACTTATCATGGACAAAGATCTTCAACAGGCCATCGCAGGGTATTTTATACGATCATTCATGATAATGGATCAGTTGAAATAATGAATGAAATTACGTCGGTACAAATACGTGAGGGATATTCCGCAATTGATGTTGATGAAACAACCGGTATGGCTTTTTTTGCCTGGCATTCGGATCTTGACTCTACTGATCCGGAAATGGAAATCGTATACAGTTATGATACAATGGTTGAAGGGATACCCGGCTTGATTGTAGAATCTCCCTCCATTTTAATGGATAATCCAACAACAATCACAATGCCCAATGGATCGACAACTACTGATAATGAATTCCTTTGGCCCTCGGTGGCAATTGGTCCTTCTCCTATATCCGGAATGCGTCGTGCCTATATCATGGGACGAAATGCAGTTTCCCATGCAACTTATGCTTCAGAAAATCCATACATTGCCTATGCTGATTTCAATGAAGTATTACTTGAAAATGGTAGTGCGCTTAACTGGAACTATCTGCACGTCCCTGAATTAGATGGCTGGAACAGCGATACATCGATCTGGTGGAGCCCGCGGTATTCCCTGATTGTCGGGAATGACGACAAGATATACCTTGTTGGGCATCATGCCACATATGACATGATAAACAGCACAAATATCATTGAACCGGACATAGATGTATTTATAGGGAATGATTACGGTTTGGGAATGTGGCAGCACTATTCTGCTTCAAGCATCCTACCGGCATGGAATCCGGCTGATCAAAACGGATTTCTTTATTTTACCGATTCCGAGAACAACCCTGTCCAATTACAATGGGTGTGGGGTGAATCCGACAATATAAATGCGGTAATTGATACAAATGGACTGATACATTTACCGGGTTTGTGGCAAATGGTATCAACTGATTTGAACTACTGGTTCCCTGAATTCAATACGATCAAGGAAATAGTGTTTGACACAAATTCAACTCAGTTCTCTAGCCGCGAAATTTATCCAATTGCCGGTACTTCTACAGACAGTATATTCTGGCAACCATGGGATACCGATGGTAACCATGTAGTCGATTCTTACGATCCAGAAACTGGGTCTCCGGTATTATGGCGTGACTGGAATTTCTGTTATTGGGATGATACTGCTGTTGATAATGAGATGGAAGCGAATTATAATCTCATTAGAATCACAGAACCGAATGAACTTGGATGGATGGCATGTGTTTGGGAAAATTCATGGAGATCGAGAGCATTTCATGCTGATAATGATCTTCAATATTCGCAATATGCAAATTGCCCTGAGATATTCATTACCGTATCACGTGATTTCGGGATGAACTGGAGTGAACCGCTCAAACTGAACTCGATAGAAACTCCACAATTCAATGACATTATACCCATGTTCGCATATCCATCGGATAAACTAAAGATCATCGATGATGGAAGCGGTCATTATATCGGCAGGCTGGGATTACTTTTCTTCGACGATAACACATGGGGAGTAGGATCGATTAATCCACCAGTCGGGATAAATGATGGGGGTAATATTGATTTTTCAATCATCGACATCGATTTAGGACTGGGTGCCCAGGTAAACTCAGGAATCAATGGATATGTGACGAAATCGGATGATCATACACCAATATCAGGTGCGATCGTTTCAGTTGGGCAAGCCTCAACCATGACCGATAATAACGGCTTCTATTCACTAACTCTTGTTCCCCGTACCTATTCTGTTACAGTTACTGCACCTGGATATCATACCCAAATGATCAATGAAGTTGAAGTCCATAATTTTCAATATACACAACTGAATATCGATATGAACTTTGCCCTGCTTCCTGTAGGTGTTACAACAGTCATCGTTAATAACGATAATAACTCCGCGCAGATTACATGGATACCGCCTGCATCAAATACTAAAAGCATGAATAAAATGAAAAATAAGGCTACGCGAGAATACGAACTGATTAGTTATCTCGTTTGGAGATTTCCGTCATATGATGAGAATAATTCTGATAACTGGGCGTATATCGGAACTGTCAGCGAGGCAACAGATTCCATCATTGATCTGACTTGGAAGGATTTGAGAGCGGGTCAATATAAATATGCTGTCAAGGCTGTTTATACGAATCAAATGACCTCATCTCCGACATTCTCCGGACTTGTGAATCGTTATGTTGATGCATCTCTGACGGGGGTAGTACGAGATACTGATGGGAATCCCATCGTTGGTGCTGCAATTACCATATTGGATACAAATCACCAGGAGATTGAATATGGATACCAGGAAACGAATAATTCTGGACTTTATCATTTCTCCGGTATTCATTACGGTAACTATTTCATCAGTTGTTACGCTCATTCGTATCAGATCATCCAGGCTGTTAGTTTGGATTTGGCTGCAAATCACCTATATAATCAAGATTTTGTACTTTCAGACAGTCTATACAAGCCGGTATCTGTGACAGCAGAAGTTGATCAGGTGCACCTTATTTCTACTGTACTATGGCAGGCACCGAATACCAAGGACACCCGTGCCCTCAGAGGATACAAAGTTTGGCGCATGAAAGAAAGTGATATTGTTTTCGACCTCGCTCTCCTGACAATATTTTCAGGAGAGCGAGGTCGGAATTTATATCCCAACGATTTTTTATTGCAATAATTACAATCATACGGACATCCCCGGCTTGTGAGGATTTCAGTCCATGGGGTATGCCGGGTCCCAGTGCTGCTATAGGGTAGATTTACACCGGAAGAAAGTAAGAGGTGGCGGCTGGGGAAAGGAAGTGTGTTGGGATCCAGCAGCTTGCGATCCGGATTATGAATAATTTGACCGTTGATTTTATAGGAAATACCCATAATCGTCGCCAGTTCTTTTTTCATTGCGAGGTCGAGCATGGTATATTCGCCTTCGCCTCTCACAACGACATCAAAACCCTTATTTAATAAATCTTCAGGCAGTGCGGTCGCATGGGGTCCCCCGGCAATAATTGGATATTTGGCGTTCAGACCTTGTACAATCTCAATGCAATACTCATGATCGGGAGTCAACATACTGATTCCAACGAGTGTTGGATTTTTTTTGTGAATTTCTGAAACAACTTCGTCAGGACTCAGGTTCAAAGCATTGGCGTCAAGTATTTCCACGGGAATTTGATGTTGCTCCAATATTGCAGCGATATAACATAATCCAATGGGAGCAGTCACACTCCAGACTCCCTGATCCTCCAAACCACGTCTGTGATTTGGTTGAATTAAAAGAATACTCATGAATTATCCTTGGAATAAAAATTAGTATTGTCCGATTTTGACATCTATTCCTCAACATCCTTTTTCGAGTGCCATTATATCAAACACATCATT
>DAONDQ010000147.1:0-6127 GCA_035402645.1 Candidatus Cloacimonadota bacterium
AGCATAAACCAATAAATCTGAATTTCCATTGGGGTATGATCTTCCCATCCAGATTCTGAATTGATCTATATAGAAATTTGTACCTGCCACATCATCAAAGCCATCGTGGTTCAAATCACCGTACTTCAAACATCTTCCGAATTCCCCGCCTTGCCAGGAAGGATTTAAAGCAAGGTTTGGAGTTGTGTTTGTTTCGGCAGATCCCAACCATACATTCAAACCTGCGTCGGACAGATATCCCATAAAGTCATCAATGCCATCTCCATTTATATCGCCCAAAGCTGTACTTATTTTGGATATGTTAGCTTGCGTTTGTGCTAAAACCATTGTATCCGTAAGTGAGCTATCAGCATTCCCATAATAAATTGTAATCAAGTGGTATCCAAGATAGGGATCATCATAGGTATAGCCAATTGTAAAATCATTATAGCCGTCACCATTGATATCCCCAATCCCATTAAATCCAGTTGTATATGATTCACTCCAGGCACAGGATGATATAAAGTATTGATTTATTATCCCACCTCCCCATACTATATAAAAATCCAAGGCACCAGGAGTAATTGAAGATTCAAGACTGAATCCGACATCATCTTTGTTATCGCCGTTCACATCTCCTAATCTAACGACATCCATAAGATTTCGATTAGTTGGTAAAGTATATGGGATCATAATATCAGGTTCTGGAGGAGCAATGTTCCCACCAGTATAAATTCTTAGATAATGAGTAGTCGGATTTCCCGTAGGTTCATAGCCACCAATATATAAATCATCATATCCATCTCCATTCACATCACCAATATTTATTACTGAATTATATTGAAAATCATACTGGCCTTCCATGGTAATTTCAGGAATATTATCAAAATTAGGTCCCCCAAAATAGATATCCACTTTACCCATGATCCATCCTGATGGAAAAACATTCCTCCAACCGGGAGAGCAAACAACCAAGTCATCATAACCATCATGATTAAAATCCAAAGTTGCCATTGTTTCACCAAAATGAGAATTATTGTGAGCACCTTGCATGGAGGTCATAATGTTCAGGTTGTTATTTTGGGCAGAAAGGATACTATTTATAAGCAGTAAAGCAAAAAGGGGAAATATATATTTATGCATGGTCGTTCCTTTTAATTGAGTAGAAAAATTTGATGCGGAAATATTCAGACAATTGTTTGATTAGATATGATTGGAGCGTATCAATAACACTCAGCTTAAGAAATATACTCATAGTTCCTTCTTATGCTATTACCCAGATTTATTATATTTACGCTCTCATTTATTTTTTTAATATTATATATCAAAACTGTCAAGAATATTTATATTAATCCTCTATACACATGCAATATCTGCTATCGTATTTAAGTTCGTTCCCTGATGATATCCCTTTCGAATTCAGCCAAAACCCCAAAGATCGCAAATGAATGATTTCCGATTGTGGAAGTGGTATCCACATTGTCCTGTAGCGGAACAAGCTCTATGCCCCTGTTTTCGAGCTCTGAGACTATATCAATGAGATGACGGAGACTCCTGCAAAGACGGTCAAGCTTCCAGACCACCATGGCATCACTTCTTTGCAGGTGTTTCAGCATATCCATGAATTCCAGTCTGTCGGTTCTGCTTCAGGGAGCTTTCTCCTTATAAATCTTCTCACAACCAGCTCTCTCAAGTGCATCGACTTGCAGGTCGAGGTTCTGATCTGCCGTAGAAACTCTGGCGTAACCTATCTTCATTATTGCTCCTCATTGCTCATTGAAGTAGTATAAAAACTCATGTCGTGATGCCAATAAATATATTAAGATTATTAGATGTGTTTTTATACATAAAAGAGATTGTTTTAACTGAGTTCGAGCCTTGAGTATTGGAGTAAAACAAACGGACGATTATTATATACTTCATCATCTCCAGAGATACTACCAAGCTGAGGGTCGCGGGTTCGAGCCCCGTATCCCTCTCAATTTTTATCTCACCTATCCCCAAAGAATAGGATTTTCACTGACACTTTTCGCGCTTGCAGAAGATATGATATATCACATTCCTACACGAGCAATATAATATCTTCTTTGTTTGAAATCTTTTCCATTCAGCATAATATAATGAAAACATATTGCATAGTAATATGGAAAAAAACGGGAAAAATAAATTGATACTTGACTCAGAGGCTGTTTTCGTTTATATAATAGGAATGAGTAAGAAAATCAATTCCATTTTATTATTATTCCTAACATCCATCATTTGGGGCTTTGCTTTTGTAGCACAGCGCAAAGGGATGGAGTCTCTCGATCCCATGACCTTTAATGGGATACGCTTTGCAATTGGAGCCGTGGTCGTAGGCTTACTGTATCGCTGGAATCCGGCAACTGATGAAAAAACACCTTTCCCCTGGTTACCGGGTATTATCCTCTTTATTGCAGCATCCCTCCAGCAAATTGGCATTGTATGGACCACTGCAGGTAATGCAGGTTTTATCACCGGGCTATATGTCGTATTTGTTCCTATCCTGGGATTGCTCATCGGGCAACGATTACGTTTCTTGAATCTCGTTGCAGTCTTTATTTCGGTCATCGGTATCTATCTGATCAGCGTGAAACATAACTTCAGCATCAATATCGGGGATTTGATCGTACTGATAAGTGCTTTTTTCTGGGCATTTCATGTACAGGTCATCGGTCGATATACAAAGAAAACCAGCAGCATATATCTTGCTTTTTCACAATATGCAGTATGTGCAATAGGGAGTCTGATCGCAGGTTTCATCTATCTGTTATGGAAACAACCGGAAGCCATTTCAAACTTATCCATCTTTGCATCCATCTATGATGCAGGAATTCCTATCATTTATGGTGGATTATTCTCTGTCGGAATTGCCTACACCCTGCAGGTTGAAGCACAGAAGCATATCGATCCGACAACATCCGTCTTGATTCTCTGCCTGGAAAGTGTTTTCGCCATGTTCGGTGGTTGGCTGCTGCTTCATGAACTAGTATCTTTTAAGATGCTCATCGGAGCATTTCTGATGTTGACTGCAATGGTCATCAGTTCTTTGGCTTATGCTCGTAAAGAGTAATTAAAACGCCGGGACTTCCAAGCCTACGCGAAGTCCAATACCATCCATGTTTATCTCATGCCAGGTGATACCCACAGGGGTTTCCAGTATATCCCTTCTCATTCTCCCGCTGTTGTAGAATAATTCACCGATCAATGCTGTATGCCTGCTGAGAGGGTATCTTACTCCGCTTCGTAAATTCCAATTAAAGCCACTGAAGAATTTGGTTTCATCAACTGCCATATGTTCCGGATCAGCCGCAACAAATACGTCTTCCCAAAGAAGACCAAACCCAAATCCTCCTCCGCAATATATTCGAAATTTATCCTGCATGGGTATATTGACCTGTCCATTCAGGAATAATGGAATATAGTAAGTGGAAATGTCTGCCGTTTTCAGATACGTGGCTACATGGGTACCGGAATTGGCAATTTCATAATACCCGATTTTCTTCTGTTTGGTGTAGTTCCGGTAAAACAGGTCTCCGCTGGTAAATAGTGTTACCGTATTATCAAAGGTCGAACCATAGCAATAACCTGCAATCGTACCTGTATATACATCTTTGGGAGCAAGAAAACCAAATCGAAAAACATTTATTGGGTCAGCAGCCAGAGACGAGAGAGATAAAAGTACCATCATGATTAGTAAACATCTTTTCATTGTGACTCCTTATTCTATTTCATTATACATAATCCGTGATTCAGGGCAAGAAAAAAAGCATGATATTGAATTTCCAATTCAAGAGAAATATCTTGACGAGAATGGTCACATGGAATTTTTTAAAAGAAGAATTTGAATACAATGTGGGAGTGAAATATGTTTCGCAATTCCAAAGGATTTTCGATATACTCTATTATTAGTATCATTGCAGCTTTGACATTAATCTTCGTTTTGGCTTTACCATCATTCTTTAATGTAAACAAGAAGCAAAAGCAAACAGAATGCATCAAGAATATGGAAGAGATATACAGAGCTATCAACCAGTATATGAATGATAAAAAAGCCGATTTCAAAGGTGATGCCATGGACCTGAAAACAGCTGCATATTTAAAGACTGTCTATGAATGCCCCGAAGATGGTATGGGCGATAAATATCAGATGTCTGGGAAATACAATCCAGCCGGTAATGAGATCACAGTTACCTGTCCAAATGCAAAGGATTTCCCAAGTCATGTGATTCCGCAGAGCTTCCTGGATAGTATGAAACCAACTCAATAAATTGAAATTTTGTAAAGAGAACCTTCAGGACATGTTTCTGAAGGTTTTCTTATTATAGAGAGGATTTTATCATGCTTACTTATCAGGAATTCTTAGATCATATATTTTTACGCTACTCCGGTAATGTAAAACTCGGTTTGGATAGAATGGAAGGAATTCTGAAGGATATGGATTCCCCAAATGAGAAATTACGCGGAATACATATCGCCGGAACAAATGGAAAAGGTTCCACCTCTGCCGCCTGCGAGGCACTTGCCCTGCAACATGGGCATATCACGGGCTTGAACACTTCCCCGCATCTTGTGGATTATTGCGAAAGATTCAGGATCCAGGGGAAAAACGTTGATTTTTCTGAAATCCTGCGTATTTATCATGAATGGGAAGCTGTTTTCCAAAAATGGGATGCATCCTTCTTTGAAATCACGACAGCCATCGCCTTCCAGCTTTTTAATGAGAAGAAAATAGGCACCTCTATATTCGAAGTGGGTTTGGGCGGGCGTCTCGACGGCACCAATCCTTTCCATTCTACAGTTTGCATCATCACTACCATTTCCATGGACCACCCCAAGAGTCTCGGAGATACTATCGAGAAGATTGCTTTCGAGAAAGCCGGGATCATTAAACAGGGTGTTCCCGTGGTTTTAGGACCTATACAGCCATCAGCGCTGGAAGTCATTAAAAAAGTAGCTTTGGAAAGAAATGCACCCACTTATCAATTCGGTACCGATTTCTATATTGAGAATGTAGTCACCGGGGAACATGGAACTTTCTTCGATTATCATTTTCCGGAAATGCAGATTCATTATGAAAATATCCAATCCAATCTCCTGGGAAAATACCAGGCTACGAATATGTCCCTTGCCCTCACTTCCTTCATTCTGTACAATAAGCTCACTGATCAGCCGTATTCTGAAGCAAACATTCGTTCTGCAATGGCTAAGATTGCATGGCAGGGCAGGCTGCAGGTCATCCGTAAAAAAGCGATCATCCTGCTCGATGGAGCGCATAATGATGAAGGGGTGGACAGCCTGATCACAAATCTGCGGGAGATATTCCCGAATAAGCGTTATCGTTTTGTCACAGCAATTCTGCATGATAAACCCTATGGCTCGATGCTCAGGAAGATGAACACCATCGCTGATCATTTCTATATCACACAGAATCATTCCGACCGGGCAGCCACCATCGAAGACGAAGTAAAGATCCTTGCGGAATGCCAGGCTTCCTATGAAACGATGCCAGATGTTGTATCAGCAACTAAAAAGGCATTGGATGAATGCCGCGAAAATGACATGGTCGTTGTCTGCGGTTCCCTTCATACCGTAGCGGAAGTGCTGGAAAACAAGGAATTGATGCAGAATTGAATAGCGAAACCTGACAAGTATTCGATAAATAGCTCTTCCCTCACTTGGAAATCAAGTACAAATCTACAATTGTATTAGTGCAGATCAATCGGTTCATTACCGTACAAGGGTGCGGTTATCCTGCGATAATTGTGGTGTCATCCTGGGGTTTTGGAAAAGGATTGAAAGACGATTGGCTAAGCCTACAAGTATCTTGTGTGGAGTTGATAAGTACCTTTCAGTCTGTTAGTTCAGATAACATTGTAGGTTTGGGATGAAAAAGATAATACTTGACTACATCATTACAAGTGTGTTCTCAGAAAGAGGAAAGTCTATAAAAGGAATATCATTAACAAAAAATACTACATAATGGGGGGAAATGTGAGATATTTTATTTTTACACCATTTATATTGGTATTGCTGTTCATATCAATCGGAGTGGAACTTAAGGCAGATCAACAAACTGATGTTATCATTACTTGGCATAACTATTCCAACCCGTTAAACAACGATCGCT
>DAONDQ010000148.1:0-6093 GCA_035402645.1 Candidatus Cloacimonadota bacterium
TTCATATTTGTTTATATATCGTATGGTTGATTGACTTAATCTATCAGTACTAATTTCTTTCTTAGTCACATTCAAAGTACTCAATTGTATCCCGTTTACAGAATATGAGCAGTTGATCAATCCTCCAATTGAAACTCCGTTTTGAATTTTTGAACTACAAAAAAATCCTCCAACCTGGATACCATGTAAGATCTCAGATTTACTTACTGAACCTATCTGGACTCCATTACAATGATTTGATATAATACCGAACCCAGAAATACCAATACCATTTATGCGATTTGACATGTTTAAGAGAATATACGAAAAGCTTACTCCATTCATACAGTCCGTATTGATAACACAACCTGAGAAACAAACTCCGTTATAAAAAGTTTCAGATACCCTATCTCCAACTTCACACCCATCCCCCACCCACGGATATCCATAAATAAATAAACCGACATTTATGCCGTTCATGGAATTATAAATTCCTTGCCCGGATAAAGGGGTACGTATTCCATAAAAGTTTGTATCGTACTTATCATTAAGATTCCATAAGCAAATAGGGAATTCTGATGTGTAGTGTGGTATCTTATAGTCATATAAAATTAAGGCTGAATGGTTCTTATCTTTGAGATTATCTTCAGTAATAGGTATCTGAACTGAATGGTTAGGTTCTATTCCGCGTCCTGATAATTTGATCGTGACAATGCCGGATTCAAAAACCATTAGCTCGTATAAGCGATATTTCCCAGTAATTAAGGTGTCATTAAAATAGTAGCTGGCATCAAAAGGAACATTTGCATCAGCAATAACTTCAACAATCCTAATTGTATCTGTTTGGCTTGCTGCAAAGTCTCTGTATATTGTATATTGCGCAGTATTATCAAAATTTATTTTAATATGTCCGGTTACGGGTAAGATAAAGTAGCCATCTTTTATTGCATAATGGATTAGGGTTGAATCTTTATAACAAGTAATGTTATGTGCACTTGGATTGAATTGAAAATAACGGATTCTGTCTGTGGGAGTTGCTATTTTAAAACGGCAACTATCGACGGTGTCATTGAAATTCTCTAGTTCATATCCAGAAGAATTCTTTAAGAGTAGATTTTCACGAATTGGTTTGTCTGGAGAATTCGATATTATTAGTCCCTGTCCAAATAACTGAATACTAATAGCGCTGATAAATAGTACCAATAGAAACTGAAACAGTTTTCCTTGGATTTTATTCAAATATCCTCCTTTATGGTATCATAAACACGTCACCACACCAACCAAAGCTAGTCTTACAATTCTCTTAGGATCTAAGAGCAGTCTGAGACTATCCTAAGAGAGTCCTAAGAGGGTCTCTAGCGGGGTTACAGAGACTACCCCTACAAATACTACTCTATATTTTTACATGGTCAAAAGACCACATTGCACTGTCTAAAGACAGCGTTCCAGTTGTTCTTCCAAATAATACGTGAAGTTCTGCTTTTCGTGTGTTTCGTGGTTAAAAAATATTCTCAGTACTGCTAACTGTTACCTGACGCCATCAGCATACGCTATCGGGTCTTTCATCCCTGCTTCCTTGAAAGCTTTCAGGCGTAATCTGCAGCTATCACATACTCCACAGGCAACCTCATCATTCATATAACAGCTCCAGCTTAATTCAAAAGGAGCCTTGAACCTGAATCCGATTTTGACTATTTCTGATTTATAGGAGTGAATGACGGGTGTCCGAATCTCAATCTTTGTTTCAGGCTTTGTACCTTTATCGATAGCTTTGGAGAATGAATTGATGAAATCTATAGTGCAGTCGGGGTAACCGGAACTATCTTCTTCCACCACTCCAATATAGATGCTGTTTGCACCGATAACCTCTCCCCAGGAAGCAGCGATACTAAGCAGATGGGCATTCCTGAAAGGTACATAGGTATTGGGGATGAACTTTTTCAAACCACTGGAATTCACTTCAAGACTAAAATCCGTGAGGCTTGAACCGCCAATGTCTTTGAGATAGGATATGTCGGCAATAAGGGAACCGGCAGGGTGGTAATGCTCTACCAATTTCTGAAAGCATAGTAATTCTCTTTTCTCTGTCCTCTGTCCGTAATTCACATGTAGAAAATAGGTCTCTGTGTTATTCATCACAGCGATGGCTGCGGTCACAAGACTGTCCATTCCTCCGCTGAGGAGTACGATTGCTTTACTTTTTTCCATTAAGGTGCCTATAATATTCATCGTAATTATATGGATTGATTGTTCGTGTCGAAAGCGAATCGATTGTATGCACTGCCTGTTTCTGTCTTTTCATCGATACATTGAAGCGATGAATCGTGCCTGGAATCGTTTTGAAGAACCAAAGCAGCAGGATGGTAGCAAGAACAAAAAAGATCGTGTACTTGTTACGATTGATATAATTGGCTGCCTTTCTGAAATAATCAATTTTATCCATGGCATCCATCAATATCATCTCCTTCTATTTATACCATTCAGATATATTCTTTTCACTTTCGAGTACATTTTCAATCGAATCAGGTAATTGAGGGAAAAAATCAAGTCCAGTCTTTTTTTCTATCTCATTGACTGTCACGACAAAATTATCCAATGAAACATGTTCTTCTTCATTGGGGATCATGAAGGAAATGACCTTGAATTCGGGTTGACGGTAATCGAGAATGATCTTGTAGAATTCATCCGGGACAGCCACCTTGTCTGCACCGATTGTTTCCCTTTCACTGGCGGGGGTATCAAACACAGGTCCTGTAACAATAAAGAGCTGTTTATTTTGCAAAGCCCATTGACGAACCTGTTCTTCCAGGTCTTTCCATATCCCTCGATTGAACGCAGGTTCCTGCGGAGTCATGTTGCTCATGTAAAACGATGCATTCATCGCTTGGGCTGACCATCTCATATCGGCAGCAGGAGCAAGATGCCCTTTATCATAACCGGAATGGGAGTAATCGAGCGGTAAGGCTGAACCCGAAGTCACATATGGATCACGTTTGAAGGCATTGCTTCTTTCCCGATATGTGTTTGCTTCGCCAGCAGTCAGGACATAAGCGACCCAATCAGCTTCTTCATTCCTTTCATTATAAGCGAGAGTGTATCCTATGTGGGTGATGATTTGGTCTTGATTCGGATTATTTGGTAATAGATAGGTTAGAGCCTTTGTTTCATCATAATCGATATGATAATCAGAGATACTGATTTGAGGTGTTGGTTTGGTTGATACAGATGAGTCTTGGATAGCCTGTGTAGTGTCCTTCGGAACGAAACCGACGTTTTCATTTGTATACTTCTTTTGTGAGAAAAAGAATAGAATACCCAGCAGTATCACGATAATGATTATGATAATGACTACATTCTTCATGAAATATTCAATCCCATGGTGTTTGATTTTCTCCTGCAAGCTAGACTATTATTTACATTCACACAACCAACATTGCTTTTGAAAAGCTTCACACGTAAAATGTCAAAGAAAAAACCCGACGCCTAAGCATCGGGTTTCATTACTTTCTTCTATCAAGGAAGTTTTCTTGAAGGTTTTTTACTGAAATCAGGTTTCAAAGGTTTGAATTTCTTCAATTCCTTCATGATCTCTTCAATTGTTCTATCAAGCTGAGGATCCTTGTTCGCAGCATAATCCTGTGGCATTATATCTACAAAGATGTCTGGATCGGTACCGTAGTTTTCCACACCCCATCCAACATCCTTGAACCAGAAGCTCATCTCCGGTTGTGTCGTGATAGTTCCGTCCACAAGCCAGTTACGAGGCCATATACCTATGACACCACCCCAGGTTCGCTTACCCACGAGCTTACCCAGTTTCATGAGTTTAAAGGAATGACTGAATATGTCTCCATCCGAACCTGCATATTCGTTTGTCAGTGCAATTAACGGTCCACCGATTGAATCAGATGGATACGGTTCATAACCGAACCAGCGCGTCAGGTCGAATCCAATCCTCTTTCGGGCAAGCTTTTCAAGAATCAGTTGCGAGACAGAGCCGCCACCATTAAAGCGGACATCAACCAGAAGACCTTCTCTTACCACTTCCTGCAGGTAATAGCGATGAAATTCTGAAAATCCCTGTATACCCATATCGGGAATATGTACATAACCGATTTTCCCACCGGTCTTGTCATGAACATATTTCCGATTCGCATCCACCCAATCACGGTAGCGAGATTTAACTTCATTATTCAGGGTCTTAACATTGATTTCCCGCTCATTCTTTCCATTTGAATCAGAAACAGTAAGCTTGATTTCCTGACCCGGATAATTCACCAAAGCCTTTTCGGGAGGCAATGATTCGGATAGTCTTTCTCCATTGATTGCGAGAAGCAGCATTCCTTCACTCACATTGATGCCGGGATACATGAATGGCGCGGGATTCTGCCAATGATCTCCTTTCACGATATGAGTGATCTTGTACGCCTTCTTGGATGCAACATACTGGAAATTGGCACCAAGGAAACCGATGCTATAATTGGGTTTTTGGCGATAATCACCACCCATTTCATAACAATGTGATGTTCCAAGTTCACCCTGCATCTCCCAGACTAGATCGGAGAATTCAGTTCTTGAACCAAGTCTATCAATGAGGGGATAATAACGGTCATAAACCTTTTTCCAGTCTATGCCAGCCATGTTCTCGACCCAGAAGTAATCTTTCTGTAATCTCCAAGCTTCAGAGAACATCTGCTTCCATTCATGCAATGGTTCAATGCTGAGCTTGATTCGATTCAAGTCAATCCAGCCGGACTTTCTTCCGGGAGCATCATCAGCAGGCAGTTCCTGCTTGGCTTCCCTCTTCGTGCTGATTACACGTAATCCCTTTTGGAATTGAACGACCATGGCACTTTTATCTTCACAGATCTCATAATCAATGACTTCCTGCAGCATGACTTCATTTTCAAGTGTTTTCAAATTAAAACTCATCATGGAAGATTTAGGCGCAATGCCATTGAAATCGGATTCTGAGTAGGAATGTAGTGGCAGAGACAGATAAAAGAGACGGTCTTCCGTTGCCTGGAGATTATAATACATCCCTTCCTTCATGGGAATGCCAACCATCCTGTCGGGTAAACCATCAAAGTCTATTTGAATTGATTTTACTTCATCAGGTTTCTTTTCGGCATTCTTCGCTTCTTGTGGTTGAGGACTTGCAGGTTTCTCTTCAAAGGGTTTCACAGGTGGAATCAGGGGTGATAAAGCATCTCTCTGAAGAGTTAGCAAGTACAACTTGGATGTATGAGGAAATGAGAATTCGAATTGAATGCTGTCCCCCATGGGATTAAAAGTTCTCTGTGAAACGAAATAAAGGTACTTTCCCGTGGGGTCAAAGACCGGGTAATAGTCATTCAAAATCGGCTTTGTTGCTGGATATATCTTCTTATCTTTCGTATCATATATGTTAATCTGTCCCTGCTTATTGTTGATTGTTTTGTAATAAGCGAGATAACGGGCATCCGGTGACCAATCGATTCCAGCTACTGTACCATAATTGTTCTTATCGATTATGGTTTTCTTCTGTTTATCCAAATCAATGATGAATATCTCATTTCTGTTATTTGTACCTGCTGCAAGGTTCTTTTTAGGTGCAGTTTTTAAATACGTGATTCTACCCAGATCAAGGTCTTTGAATACGACGGGTTTATCAGGATGATTCAAGTCATGGATCTCGAGATGTTCTACATTACCTTCATCAGACAAGGTTAGTATCTTGGTTTGGTCGTTCATCCAATTATTGACTCTGTATCTCACTCCATGCTTGAGCCCAATCTGTTGGACATTGCCTTCCCAATTCCCCGTCGTGAAAGCCTTACCTCTCGTGGTGATGAGAATTGAGCCTGCATCACGCGATGGCATGAATGCTTCAAGGTTCTTGCTGGCTTCAACGAATTTACGGCTAAGCTGGATGCGTGGAGAATGGAAATAGAATTCAAGCTTTGTTTCCTTATTCGTCTTGGTATCAAAGATAAAAAGATCTCCACCTGCCTGATAGACAATATTCTTCCCGTCTGTATTGGCATATCGGATGTAATAATCTTTATGTGATGTATGCTTCTTGAGGTCTTTCCCTGAAGATATTACAGAGTAAAGATTGCTTATCCCATCATG
>DAONDQ010000149.1:0-6072 GCA_035402645.1 Candidatus Cloacimonadota bacterium
CCTTACATAATTTATTAGAGGGGATACCGATTACATCCGGTGATATCGATACAATTATCGATAATCCGATTACCACTACCATCAATGACTCAACATATTCGGATAATGAGTTTATATGGCCTGTAGTACAGATAGGTCCTTCGCCTTTGGAAAATCACAGAAGAGTCTATATCTTTGCTACAAATTCCCAATCTCATACAGCAGATAACTTTCCATCTGATAATGTTTATTATGCATACGCTGATTTTGACGACCAAATAACCGAGTCAGCGGATGATTTGAACTGGTCATATGCTTCCATTCCTGTCCTGGATAATTGGAATGTAGATCAGAACAATGATAGAAGGCTCTTCAAAACCCCTGTTGTAGGAAGAGATGGAATGATCTTTCTTGTTGGTTATCATGTTGCCATTGACCTTTCAGCAAATCCAATCAATGAACCTTTTTTAGATGTCCTTGAAAATGACAATTATGGAGAAGGGGCATGGACAATGTATTCATATGATCCAAGCAGGATTTTCAATATGCCCTCCACTGCTGAACCAATCCAAGTGAAATACTCTATATTTGAGACAACGCATTTCACTGGCTATGTGGATTATGCGAACCATGTCCATTTTCCATTAGCATTTGGATTCTCCACAACAGATGAATATTATTCTTTTCCAATGCTGCAAAGCATAAAAGATGTGGATTTTAATGTCAGTGATCATTCGTTTTTAATCCATGATCTATATCCCACAGGCATTTATCCCAATGATGGTAATCCGGTGCTTCCATGGGACATGAATGAAGATGGTGTGGCCGACAGCGCTGCATTTGTAGAATGGCCCTATTGTCAAAGCGATTTGGAGCAAGGCGATCTATTTAATATGAACTATATCCAATATACGCGTATGAATGAGCGGGGAATGGTAGCTGCAGTATGGTCGAGCAGTCTGAGAGCAAAATTGTACTCTGAATCTCCCCAGGACTATCCGGAATTAGCTCCTTATTCAGATACACCCGAAATATTCATCTCCGTGTTCCCCGTGCATAATCCTGAACATACTGAAGCAGGAAGTCAATGGAGTGAACCCATAGCCCTGAGCTCGGTCAATACACCTGAACTTCATCTGAATGGTAATGCCATGAAACCCATGTGGGCATACCCAGGAGATTATGTTGAATATCTGGGTCAAATGCCGGGTTTACAAGACGTAGGTAAGTTGCATCTGATGTTCTATGATGATTTGGATGATTACACTGAATGTGGGAACATAATACCGGGAACAAATCCGGGAGGAATTGTATTTTATGCAGCTTTGGCAATTGGATGGACATACGGAACTCCAATTCAAGAAGATATATCACAAATCAATGATCCTGTTGCTGTTCCACGAAAAATGTCACTGGGCAATTATCCGAATCCATTCAACCCAAACACCACCATTTCCTATGATATTGCCAGGACAGGACAGACAACGCTTACCATCTGCAATATCAAAGGACAGGTGGTAAAACACTTAGTGAATCAATCCATGTCCACCGGACATCACGAAGTGTCATGGAACGGTACATCCGATCAAGGCTCCCAAGTAGCCAGCGGTGTGTATTTCTCCCATCTCGAAAATGGTGGAAAGACAATCGTGAATAAGATGGTGCTATTGAAATAAATCTATCCCATTGATGTTATGGGGGTTTTCGATGGAAAACCCCTGTTTCTTAATCTTCATAAGAATATTGAAAATAATCCTTGCAGATTTTACAATTGATTTTCATATTTCGAATCGTATACTGATTCTTTGATTTTGTTTCAGAAAATTGGGAGGTAAGGGCTTATTTGGGAACGTTATTAGACATCGTATTTCAGGGAATGTTCTGATAGCACAAATTTAAGGAGAAAAGATCGGAGTTTTTCTAATCAACTGATTACATCTCCATTATATTATCCATCATTTTGAACAACGAATCACACTTTTCATCTTTACCATTTTCGAAAGAAGGAGTTCAAAATGAAGGTCATATTCAAGAACGGAATCCTAGCCTTAAGTGGTAAAAACCCCAAAGATGGTTTAATCTATTGTTATAACCGGAAAAGAAATGAATGTATCGCCAGAAAACCGGGTAGATTCACTCCGACAGAAGCAACAGAAAGGCTCACTCGAGTCAGCAAGAACATTCTAATAATCTATAAACAATTACCGGAAGGTTATAAATTGAATTTCAAATGTTATGTCCGATTGAATCCCAAATTCTCCAATCCCTTTGCTCTATTTATTAAAATCATGTGGATGCTTTATGATCGATTCCCTGAAATTGACTTGGAAACCATCACAATTGATGAACTTAGAGATAGTAATTATCCGATTCACAGTGTAGCAGAAATGATTGAATCAGGACTACTCAATAGAATCCGATGTACAAACTTGAACCAAACCATCTAACTATGGCTGTTGAATTGAATCTCTTAGAGCAGCATGACCGTAGCATTACAGGCTCGAAGATGTATCTTGATTCTTACCAACTGCCATCCGAGGTTATACCAACTTCACCAAGATGGAATGAAGTGCGTTTGAAGTTGGGTCAAATTGGCATCATCCTGGACATGTGCAGGATGATGCTTAGTTATTTCTCTTAATCAAAATTGATGGTCTTTTCTATCGAGACCGTGTCTCCGTATGTCTTCTTACGGCTTTGATGTACCATGAGTTCGGCAAGGAGTCCAAGTGAAAAGAGTTGTAGTCCTGCCAGGATGAGGAGAACACCCAAAAAGAGAAGTGGTCTGTTTGTTAGAGGCATTCCGTAGAAGATTTTGGCAATACTCAGATACAGGGTGATGAGAAAACCCACAAAAGCGAGAATCGTACCGAATCCACCGAAAAAATAGAGAGGACTGCGGATATATTGCGTGACGAGTTTTACTGTAAGAAGATCGAAGAAACCACGCAGATAACGCTCAAAGCCGTATTTGGATACTCCATGTTCACGGGAACGGTGCAGGACAGGGATCTCTCCCACACGGAAGCCTTTTGCATGAGCAAGAGCGGGGATGTATCGGTGCATTTCACCATATACATCGATGTTCTTGACTACTTCCTTCCGATATGCCTTGAAACCGCAATTGTAGTCGTGAAGTTTCAATTTAAAAGTTTTTTGGGTAACCGTGTTGAAGAATTTTGACGGAACACGCTTGTGGAGAGGGTCAAGTCTCTTCTTTTTCCAGCCGGAAACCAAGTCATAGCCTTCCTCAAGTTTATTAAGGAAATTGGGGATTTCGACAGGATTGTCCTGCAAATCTGCATCCATAGTGAATATGACATCACCCTGTGCCAATTGGAAACCTGTGTTCAATCCGGCAGCCTTACCAAAGTTACGGCGGAGTTTCACGACCTTGACCTTAGAATCAGATGAGGCAAGACGTTTCAGTACTTCAAAACTCCCGTCATTGCTTCCATCATCTATGAATAGAATCTCATAATCATTGCCATCGAGATTCTGCAGAATTTCCCTGTAGAGAATCTCGAGCGTATCCTTCTCATTATATAACGGGATGACAAACGATAATAACATGTTGAATCCCCTTTGGTTAGTTGATAAGGAACTAACTCTCCCGGCTCCTTGTGCCACCTCCCTTTACATAGGGAGAAAAATCATTCTTATATAAAGATTGAAACGATCGACATCACGATACCTGCAATAAGAGGAATGCGGATGTTGTCGTCAACAGGAATATTGGTGATTTCTGCCATCGCTGTTGAGAGAGCACCGAAAAATGCCACCAGTGGAGGCAAAAAGAAAAGTCCGAAGATGAATGTACTTAGAAAACAGGCAAGCCCGCCTTCCAGACTTTTCTTGGTTCCGAAAAGCTTTCTTTTCCCGGCTGACATACCTACGATGGCAGCAAAGGTATCACCTATGGATAAAAATGCCATGGAACAGAAACATATATTCGGACTGAGAAAAGCGACACAGATGACGGAAGAAACCATCATATAAGTTGCACCTGTGAAGTCCCTCATTTCATGTCTGCGAAGCAACAAACCGAATAGTTTATGGAAGATACGCTTTACGGTAGGTCGCTCCAAGCGTATCAGTTCTATAACGATGGACAGGATGGCAAGGAAGAGAACGATTCGGAACATCAGTGCCCGGTTGTAATGAAGCAGGTACTTGTAGGAAAGCGGTATCACCATGGAACTTAGGTGAATTGACTTTCTTAGTGTTTCCGTGATCGCATGCTTTTTCAACTTTTACCTCTTAATGAATCAAATCCATGAAATAGGAGCGAGCCATCTTTGCCAAGAGTATGGGATGGTTCTTGAGAACCGTCATGAACAAAGCCCTGGCGGAGAGTTTAGGAATTGGTACCTGTGCCAGGTCACCAAAAAGTTCATTCATTCTTATATCAGTGGCAGAATAAAGTTTACTCTTCAGTACATAAGCGATATCCTGTATTTTTTTAAATCTCGTTTCCCATGCCTTTTGGTAGGAAAGAAGGGATTCCCTATTGAAATCACCGTTCTGCATCGCTGCAGCGATGGCGTTTCCTGCCATTTTACCAGCCTGCATTGAATATTCAATACCCCCACCTGTGAGGGGATTTGTTTGTCTGGCGGCATCTCCCACCAGGAGTACGTTATCATTCACTAGTGAAGATAGTGATTTTGCCACAGGGACACCACCTGCAATAAAGGCAGTAATCCTTCCAGAGGGATAACACCTTGCTACGAAGTCTTCCAAATAATCTCGAGCAGTTTTCACATTCTTACGTGCTGCGCAAATTCCCACGCCAACGTTTGCGCTCCTATCTGATTTTGGAAAGACCCAGGCGTAACCGCCGGGAGCCACTTCATTTCCAAAGTGAATTTCGCATCTGTCCTGATTGATATCAATATCTTCGAGGAGATATTGAGCACAGGAATCCATATCCGTTAGTGAAACCGAAGTATCCAATCCCATCAGTTTCCCAATCCGTGACTCCACTCCATCCGCACCGACAATGATCCGGCATCGAACTGACTTCAATATCTGTTGATGAAGAAAGTGCACTTCCAGTTCTTCCGGTGAAATTCGTTTTACATCAATAACATCGGCATTTGTCAGAAGTTCTGCTCCAGCTTCAACCACGATTTCTGCAAGATATGTCTCGAATTTGACTCGATCCAGAATGAAGCCTGTCTCTGGGCTCAGCATCTCTATCTTGGTACCATCGGGAGCGAATATATTCACTCCTTTTACTTCCGCACACTTCATCTCATCGGGTATTGCAATAATATCCTTCAAATTGGACTGAAAGACACCTTCCGCACAGCGAACCGGTATCCCCACCTGTTCATCTCTCTCGAGCAGCAGAACATCCACACCATTTTGAGCAGCATACAGGGCTGTGGTCAGTCCAGCAGGTCCTGCTCCAATGATAACACAGGTTACAGGAGGTAGGGACTCCTCCGCATATTTTGCTTCAGAACTCATAAATGGGTTTGCAGGTTCTGATGAATCGAGAATAATTGCATGAACCGGACAAGTCTGTTCGCAATGATGGCACACTATGCACTTTTCACTTATGAATTCGATTGCTTGTTCGTGCAGTATCAGCGCATCAGAAGGGCAAACACCAACACATGCACCGCAAAGGTCACATATTTGAGGATCGATCTTCATGATCGTCAGATGGTCTATAATCGATGATTTTTAACAGATTGAAGACCTTCCACTGAAATACTATATCGTATCTGTTATCATCGATAATCGCTTTTATTTCGTAATCCAGGTGGTAACAAATCAAATCACTGGAAATCCTGGCATTCTTCATTAGAAGGATTGGTTCCTGGTTGCCCATGCCGTACGGCTGAAGCAGTTCCAATTGATTCCACAGAGTTTCATTCAAATCATCAGGATTTACGATTGCAGAAATCTGGATAATCTGTCCTTCTAAAATATCCTTTGCTTTCAGGGAAAGATATTCATTGAATTTATCAGTAAAGAGATTGATATTCTGCGGAAGCATGGTAAAGCCTGCTGCACGTGCGTGTCCCCCGCTCTGTATCAGGATACTTTCGCAATAACGGAAAGCTTCTACCATGTTGAATC
>DAONDQ010000150.1:0-6018 GCA_035402645.1 Candidatus Cloacimonadota bacterium
GCGGTTATCCTAATAATGCTGACAGTATCAACGTGTATTTCAATTCTGCACAGAATCTCACAGGTGCCATCCTACTTGGTACGATCCACCGCACTTCAGGTATGACGCCAATTGTTGGAGCAGATGACTGGTATGAATATACTTTCAATTTCCCTACAAACCAGGGAAGCAATAAACGGTATGTTCTTCTTCAGGCTGGCAGTAAATACGGCAATAATATATTCATCGATGACCTGACGATCGAAGAAGTGCCTTTACTGGCAGTATTCAACATGAATCAAACTGCCCTCGACTTCGGAAGTGTGAATCTCGGATCAAGTTCTTCACAACAATTCACGATCTCTAACTCCGGCAATGCAACTATGACCGGGCAGATTTCTGCATCTTCAGAATATCATGTTAGTATTGCATCACGAGAAATGAAGGATACTGGAACAAGAAATACGCTCACTTATTCGATTGAAGCAGGTAACAGCATTACCTATAATGTGCAGTTCACACCTTCCAATGTTGGGCTGACATCAAGTGATATGATCATTACGAGTAACGATGCAACCCAACCAACCAATACGATTCACTTATCAGGTATCGGATTTACTTCACCGCAGATTCAACTTCCAAACCTGACCAGTGGTAATCAATTAAGTTGGAATGCAGTGGTGGGTGCAGCTGGTTATGGCATTTATCGAGCTGATAGCCCCAATGGAGTCTATTCTCTTGTTACGATTGTTACGGATCCCAACTATACGATACCAATGGCAGAGAGAACTGGATTCTATCGGATAACCGCCTTGAGCGAACTGCCTGTAAATAGTAATCTTAAACCTATCAAATAAAAGAACTATATGATACAAGGGACGGCTCAAAACCGTCCCTTTTTCTATTTTACTTGAAGCAGCTTCTCTTGACAAAATATTGGGTAAATGAAAATAACTTGACCGATTTTAATATTCATGGGTTTTTTATATATATTATTGAATTTGAGTGATATTCAGTATTCCTGTTATTGATGTGAAACTGCGAATATAAGCAAAATATCTTATATTCCCATATATGATTGAATTTTATGAAAGCGAGAAATAAATAATGAAATCAGTTCTATTATTCTTCGTTGGTTTTCTTTTCACTTTTCTTCCCATGATGGGATTTGCCTATCATCTGATTCCACAGAATTTCTTTTATATCGTTGTAGCCGTCTATGGTTTAACCTTGGCTGTATTGATCGTATTTGAAGAAAATGATTTTCTCGTACCGCTAGGCGCAGGTTTGCTGGCAGGTCTCGTCATCGGTATTATCTGGTCAGGGCTCTATCATAAATGGGGAATCGGAGCGTGAAAGCAAAGCTCGATTTGAAACAGGTTTTTTTTGAGATTTACGATGCCAATACCAAGGATATTCAGTTTATAGAAATTCCTCCTTTCAATTTTCTCATGATCGATGGCGAAGGCAATCCCAATTCTGATGAATCCTATCAGCATGCTGTTGAAACCTTATACGGCCTTTCCTATTCTTTGAAATTTTCGTATCGTGATAGGCAGGACTATACCGTCATGCCCCTCGAGACTTTATGGTGGATGGATGAAATGACGGAATTCTCCATGGCGAATATTGAAAGATGGAAATGGACTGCCATGATCATCCAACCTGATTTTATTACCCCTGCCATGTTCCAGTTTGCTGTTGCAGAAGTTCAAAAAAAGAAGAAGCTGCCTGCTTTGCATCTTGTCAGATTCGAAAAGTGGACAGAAGGTCTTTGCGCACAAGTCCTTCACAAAGGTTCCTATGCCTCTGAAGAACCGACTATCCAAAGACTCAATGAAGCGATCGAGACAAAAGGATATGAACGAAACGGCAAGCACCATGAGATATATTTGAACGACCCAAGCCGTTCTGCCCCCGATAAGCTGAAAACCATTATCAGACAACCGGTACAAAGAATTAAGAATTAAGAGATAAGAATTAAGAATTAGCAGAGCAAACTGAAAAGCCTAGTCTAAGTGCGAAGTGCGAAGTGCGATCGAATTTCTCCCTTATGCTAAGGGAGCGCTGTACTGAGCCTGTCGAAGTGATGTCACGCAGTGACAGAGAGTTAGATTTCCCTCATCCGGTACGGATGAAACCTATTAGCGCTCGGGTTTCAACCCGGCGTAATGAATAAAAAATTCCAAGTCCCCTAGGGACGACACATAATACAAAAGGCTGTCATCAGACAGCCTTTTTTTGTATGTTTTATATGAGATTATTTTATGTTGTTTCTTTCTTCAATTCTTCAATTTTTAGTTTTTAGTTTTTAGCTTTTAGTTCTTAGTTCTTAGTTCTTAGTTCTTAGTTATCAGTTATTAGTTTTCTATGATCGTTCCTGTTTTCCCTTCGAAAGCATCCACGATTCTCTCGATGGAAGTAATGAGCACCTGCTTGCCACCTTGTTCGATGAAACTGATGGCAGCCTGAATCTTCGGACCCATGCTTCCCTTCGGGAACTGTCCTTCTGCATCGTATTTCTTTGCATCTGCGACCGAAAGACGGTCGAGTTCCTTCATATCGGGTTTGCCGTAATTGATGGCAACCTTATCAACGCCTGTAAGAATCACCAGCAGGTCTGCATCGATCATGCGAGCCAACAATGCAGAAGCAAAATCCTTATCGATAACCGCATCCACACCTTCGTAAGTGCCATTATCCTCGATATAGATCGGGATTCCGCCACCACCAACTGTAATGACGATATCGCCTTCTTCGACCATGGTCTTCACGACCTTGGCTGGAATGATATCGATTGGTTTTGGAGATGGAACAACACGACGATATCCTTTTCCCGAATCTTCCTTCAAAGTCCAGCCTAATTCAGCATGAAGCTTATCAGCCTGTTCCTTCGTATAGTAAGTGCTTCCAACGTATTTTGTCGGATTGAGCATGCTGGGATCATTCTTATCTACAACCACCTGGGCTGTGACGGTGATGACCTGCTTGTCAATATTCTGTAAATGCAAACGGTTCTGAAGGCTTTGTTCGATCATGTAGCCCATCGTTCCTTCAGTAGCGGCATTCAAAACACCAAGTGGAAGCGGAGCAATTCCTTCCTTCTCACCGGCTTCCTGCTGACGAAGCAGATTTCCCACCTGTGGTCCGTTCCCGTGTGTGATTGCCAATTGATAGCCACGGCGAATCAGTTCAACAACACCACCCAAGCTATTGCGTGTGTTGGCGAATTGTTCCGTGATGGTACCTTTTTGTCCTGCCTGTATAATGGCATTACCACCTAATGCCAAGACTGCTTTCTTCATCATATTCATTACCTCTTTGTAGAGACGACCGATCTGGGCGTCTCATTCAACCTGACGATCGATCAGCGTCTCAAAATCAAAAGCATAAGACGCCCAGGCTGGGCGTCTCTAAGGAAAAGGAAGGAGACTTACCGAAATAAGTCTCCTTGCCTATATATTGATTATAATTAGGTTTTAGAAGTCTTTCAGTACGTCAGCGATCGTGGGATCACCAATTTCCTGAAGTTCATAGGATACGCGGCAAGCCGGCTTGTTGATCTTCACGATACGGCGAAGGTCAATTGGAGTGGCAATGACCACTGCATCGCAATCGACTGCATTGATCGTCGTTTCCATATCCTTGATCTGCTGCTCGCTGTAACCCATTGCAGGAAGGAGAATACCAATTTCAGGGTATTTCTCGAAAGTCTCTGCAATTTCGCCAACGGCAAATTCACGAGGATCTACAAGGTCATCTGCGCCGTACTTTTCAGCAGCAATGACACCTGCACCATAAGTCATTTCACCGTGGGTGAGGGTAGGGCCATCTTCCACGACGAGGACTTTCTTGCCTGTGATCATTTCAGGATGATCCACGAATACAGGAGAAGCACCATCAATGATGATAGCTTTCTTGTTGATTTCACGGATGTTTTCACGGACTTCAAGGATGTCTTCCAGGTCAGCGGTATCGATCTTATTGATGACAATTACGTCAGCCAGGCGGCAGTTTGCTTCACCGGGGTGATAGGAAACTTCAGCACCTGCACGATGCGGGTCAACAACCACAATCTGCAATTCCTTATCGGAAGTGTAGAATGGTGTATCATTGTTTCCGCCGTCCCAAATAATGACATCAGCTTCTTTCTCAGCTTCGCGAACGATCGCTTCATAATCCACACCTGCATAGATCACGGAGCCCATGGCAATATGCGGCTCGTACTCTTCCATTTCTTCAACGGTGCATTTGTGTTTTGCAAGATCAGAAATCTCAGCATAACGCTGAACTTTCTGTGCTACAAGGTCACCATAAGGCATGGGGTGACGAATGGATACAACCTTACGTCCCTTTGCCTTGAGAGCTTTCACCACTGCACGGGTTGTCTGGCTTTTGCCGCAACCTGTACGGGAAGCACAAATGGTTACCAATGGCTTGGTTGTCTTGACACGGGTCTGATTCACACCCATCAGCATGAAATCAGCACCGGCAGCAGTGACGATAGATGCATTGTGCATCACACGTTCATGAGGAACATCACTATAGGCGAAGACAACGAGATCTACATTATATTTCTTGATCAGGCTTGTCAATTCGGCTTCGGGGTAGATGTTAATCCCGTTTGGATACAGTTTCCCGGCTAATTCAGCAGGATACTTCTTGTCGTCAATTCCAGGAATCTGTGTTGCAGTGAAGGCAACGACTTCATAGGAATCATTGTCGCGGAAAAAGAGATTGAAATTATGGAAATCTCTTCCGGCGGCGCCCATGATAATGACTTTACGCTTCATTTTCTACTCCTTGCGGTTTTTCTTTCCAACTTCTTAAGCCCTTCTTATGCGTCAAGGAATATTTGATTGGGTTACGTATCATATATTTGTTGGGCTACGGTCGTCTTCATCATTCTTCGAACTTCGAACATCGAACTTCGTACTTCCTATTGTGCCGTCCTCCGGACTCTGATATTGTTTCCGTTCTCTACCCCAGGAATGACTTCCTGGGCTAAAATAATAGCGTCTTACAGACTTTGTTCTATTGTAACCAAAAGACTAATAGACAGTTAATTTCATTGACCCAAAATTATTCCGAATTATATATGTCATGAATAATTTATGATAAGAAATGAAAGCTGAGTCCGAAGGACGGTACTCTGTTAGCCCAGGAAGTCATTCCTGGGTATGCGAAGGAAAGATAGCCGAGTCCGAAGGACGGCACAATTGAAGGAGGGTAATATGTCACACACATTTACGCAATTATATGTTCATTACGTTTTTGCTCCAAAATCCCGATACCCAATCTTTACCACTGATAAAAGCATAACGATTTTGAATTATATGATTGGGATATGCAAAAATATCGATTGTCATCTGGAAAAGGGTTATATAATGTCGGATCATGTGCATCTGCTAATCAATCAACATGCAAAACAATCCGTAAGTGAAATCGCAAAAACCATTAAGGCAAACACAAGCAGGTTCATTAATACGTTACCCGAGATGAAATGCAGATTCGAATGGCAAGAAGGATATGGGGCATTCACCTGTTCATATTCACAAATAGAAATTGTAAAGAATTACATTTCAAATCAGGAAGAGCATCATAGAGTACACAGTTTCGCAGAAGAATATCAGGCATTATTAAAAAAACACGGTTTGATTGTGCCGTCCTCCAGACTCTGAATTTGTTTCCGTTTTCTCCCCAGGAATGACTTCCTGGGCTAACGGAGTATCGTCCTGCGGACTCATTCTGGGGTCATACTAGGGTTTTCTGCTCTTTTTTCCAGGCGCAACGCATTGCTCCCCTATATCGCATCCGCTGCATCGCTGTTTTACACCCAACATTCCTATCGAAAACCAATCCAAAACAAATGCATTACCTATCCCTTTCCAATCCAGAGAGATTGGAATGAGATTGGTATGGGATTGGTATCCGATTGGATAGGGATTGGAATGCGTAAGGAAATTCAGTGAGATATTATTGGGAGACCCCACTAAATGGGGAGTAGCTTCATTTAACTTTTATTCTTTCAATATAGAC
>DAONDQ010000151.1:0-5968 GCA_035402645.1 Candidatus Cloacimonadota bacterium
ACCGTCATGTTCAAATGGCATTTCTTCTCAGACATTTCAATCAACAATAAGGGTTGGTTCATCGATAACGTTGTGGTATCTGGTGTTGTGACAAAAACTGGTAGAATTACCGGTACGATCACATTGTCACCCACCAGTTCAAATGTTACGAATACCGTTGTCAAGGCAGGCAGCTACACAACACATCCTGCAACAGACGGTTCATATACCATTTACTTACCAAATGGGACATATGCTACTTCAGCAACGCTGACCAATTACTCAGTACCTTCAACTCAGTCACTTACAGTATCTGATGCAAATCCGAATCAGACTGGTAACTTCACCTTGGAATTCTTATCAACTCCACCCACTCTCTCCTGCACTCCGGCAGTTGGTTCGATTCCATTAAGTTGGGCTTCCAGGGATGAGAGGCTGCTTCATTTTGATCACTACAATGTATTTCGCAGGATCAATGGTGACATCTTCAGGAAGATCACGGAAGTGACAGGTACTTCTTACATAGATACGCCAACGATCAATGGTACATACTACTATTATGTAACAAAAGTTTATACGGAAGGTGAAAGCGGTGCCAGCAATACGGTATCATTCACATATCCGCCACCAACAGCTCCGAATTCTGTTGCCCTGGTTTCTCCAACAAATGGAGCAACTGGAGTCAGTTTGTTACCTACTGTTAGTTGGACACCAAATTCAAGAGTTCTTTCAAAAGGTGAATTACCTCTTGATAAGGAAATTTTAGGTGCTGCGCGTGAATCAGCAACAAGGGAACCGGCTACGGATTTCTATGTCTACTGTGATACTAATTCAAATCCTACCACCCTGTTGAATATATCCACTGCATCACCATACACATTCACCACATCGCTGGCATATTCCACCACGTATTATTGGAAAGTGGTAGCACATAATGCCTATGGTTTTGCAACAGGTAATACTGTTTATTCATTCACAACCATGGCAAATCCGAATCCGCCAAATCCTGTGACCCTGACATCACCTTCCAATGGTGCTACAGGAGTCATTCTCCAGCCTACTGTGAGCTGGACTCCATCAGGAACTGGTGCACCGGCAACTTCATATTACGTATATTGTGATACGAATTCCAACCCAACGACTCTCGTTGGGTCACCGACTTCTTCACCATATACATTCACAACACCACTGAATTATGCAACCACATACTATTGGAAGGTCGTGGCTCATAATGCGAATGGAAATTCAAGCAGCAATACGGTATGGTCATTCACGACGATGAACAATCCGACACCGCTCGATACACCAACCGAAGTTGGTCTTGCAAGCACAGAATCAGGATTGGAGTTGAGTTGGGGTTCTGTGTATGGAGCTACCATCTATCGTATCTATGCGACAACGGATATCAATTCAGCAAACTGGGGAACTCCCATTGCTGTTGTAAATGCTCCAGATCATTCATGGACAGATACTTCAGGTATCCCATGGCGTTTCTATAGGGTAACTGCTGATAATATCATCGTCAAATCAGCAAAATAACTGAAACATTGTCATTACCCTTCACAAGGTAATGGAAGTATATCAAGCGCAGGTCAAAGTACCTGCGCTTTTTTTTATCTCGAGATTATGAAACTTTCAAAATAAATATTTACAAAACCAAACACCTCTTTCGAATGACTTAATGAATGGTTGAAACCTTATTTCACCACATATGGAGGAATTACATGAAAAAGGGAACCACAATCCTTTTAATCATACTGTTGATCATCATCATCCTGATCGGTGGCATCATCGGCCGTTATAACAAGATGGTGAAAATGAAGCAGGAAGTGAAAAACAAATGGTCTGATGTGGAAAATCAATATCAGCGAAGATACGATCTGATCCCTAACCTGGTTGAAACCGTGAAGGGATATGCCTCACACGAAAGAGAAACCCTGATAGCCGTGACAGAAGCACGTGCTAAAGTCGGTGGAGTCACACAGATTTCCAAAGATATGATCAATGACCCGCAAGCTTTCCAAAAGTTCCAAGAAGCCCAAGCCGGTTTGCAAGGTGCCTTACAAAGATTGATGGTTGTTGTTGAAAAATATCCTGATTTAAAAGCAAATCAGAACTTCCTGGCTCTGCAGAGTCAGCTCGAAGGAACTGAGAACCGTATTGCAGTAGCCCGCATGGATTATAACGATTCTGCCAAGAATTTCAATCAAATGATTGTAACATTCCCCAATAACATATTGGCAGGAATATTCAATCTAAAAGAAGTGCAGTTCTTCCAGGCGACAGCCGGTGCGGAAACTGCCCCAAAAGTTGATTTCAATAAGTAATTCATAAGAGCAGGGATCGAAAGGTCCCTGCTTTTCATTATGGATAAACAGAATATTATTTCGAAGAATCTATACCAAAGATCCTTCCTCTCATATATTCTTCTTCCCCTTTCTCTTCTCAATATCGCAATTCAATTTTCCCACAGAATGATTTACCGTTTTTTCCCATCTCGAATATTCTTTAGTCCAATACCTGTCATCAGTATAGGTAATATCGTCAGCGGTGGTAGTGGAAAGACTCCTTTCACAGTAGTCATGGCAAATTACCTCACAAATGCCGGTAAGAAAGTGGCTGTCTCCCACCGCGATTACAAAGGACAATTCGAAACCGGGAATCAATTCATTTCCGATAGACAGGGAATTCTCCCGGAATTAAGTTATGCAGGTGATGAAGCAGCTCTATTAGCAGAGAAACTTCCCGGCATACCTGTAATAGCGGGTAGGAATAGACGGAAATCAATCAAGATGCTTGCAGAAAGATACAAGGATTTGGATTACATAATCCTGGATGATTCTTTCCAGCATCTGAAAGTACATCATGACAAGGATTTCGTGATTTTCAACTCCAAAGCAGGATATGGTAATGGCTTTGTTTTACCATCGGGAATCCTTCGAGAACCACTCTCGAGCTTACAATATACTGACTTTATTGTCTGGAATGGTAATGATCCCGTACCACCAAGAATTTGTTCAATTAACAAACCCATTATTCAGGGAACCACTCAATGTACTGGTTTGAAGGATATGTCTGGAAACCGTTTTGATCTGAGTATGCTCAAAAATAAAAAACTCGTTCTGCTTTCCGGTATTGGTTATCCCCTGGGTTTTGAAGATACGATCAAGTCCCTTGGGCTGCAATTTCCCAAACATTATGCGCTACCTGACCATTATCAATACACCGATGACCGTTTTCTGGCAGAATTAGCCGACGCAGTTTCTGCAGGTGCATTCGACTTTATTATAACAACCGAAAAGGACTATGTGAAATTAAGAAAAACAGGCAAGAACCTTCCTCTCCTCATTGTTGAGATTGAATTCATGCCCGATGAGGAATGCTTTACTTTGATAAATGAACTTTTATAACAAAGGATTACATCAATGCCAACAATTATAGAATGTATTAAAAAACGTATCAATACGTTGGTTGACTTTAGGGATATTACGTTAAGAATTCTAAGTGTTCTACCAGAGGAAATAAGCACAAGTTCACGTAAAAAAGATTATGTGATTCACGTATCTTCCAATGCAAATACAACAAAATATATTAGACCAGTTAATGAGAAATTATTCATAAATGAAATACAACAGTTTAAAGATGAATTTGATCAGTTCATTAACCTTCTTCATACAATACCTAATGTTGAGCAGATTGTTTTGCAGGGAAAACACAATCTTATTAATAGAGTGATTTATACAATTCAACAATCGATTAGCGCCATGTTTGATTTGAAAGAAAATTCCAATAGCTCAAGAAAGCATGTAGGTAATCGTTTCGAGGATTTGATTCGTTCTGTAGTACAAGAAACAGGACTCACATGCAAAAAAATGATCATTAAAATTCCTTATGGGGAAACTATAAAGAGAAAGAAAATGTACTATTCTTGTGAAACAGATCTAATAATATCACCTTACTCAGAATGTAAATCTTCAAGTCAATACATAGATAATAAGGAAGTTGTTCTATCTATTAAAACCTCATCGAAGGATCGAATGGGAAAAGTATTCCTCGATAAATTCTTAATTAGTAAATTCATGAAATATGAAGTGACACATTACGGTATTTTCTTGAATGACATACAACGTAAAGGTACCCAAGATATAGCCAGTACATTTGTATCAAATCTATTTATGGTCTATAGTATATTTCTAACAAAAATGAACCATGTTTATTACGTTGATATTCCCGAAACAGCAAAGTCAGATCCTTATTCATCTTATATTTCCCAATTTTCGTTTTTTATTACTGACGTATTATGGGAGATTTTACATCACCACGAAGTTTAAGTCTTCTTTCGACCAAGCTTGGATCATTAATCTGAGAACCGAGTATTAGTCTTTCTTCCATATCTTCGAGGCGATCAATAATCAAACTACAATAATCCGTGTTGATTTCTGACCCAATCCAATTTCGCTTGAGGACGTCAGCAATCATATACGTTGTACCTGAGCCGCCGAACGGATCAACGATGATACTATCCTGATTTGATGAGGCTAATATTAGCTTACTTATTAATTCAATTGGTTTTTGGGTTGGATGCAAGGTTTTTTCCCACGAAGAATTAGAAATAGTGGGTATTTCGAATACATCTTTGGGTTTAGCTCCTTTAGGGTTCGGAACCCAATCATAGCTCTTTCCATTCCCATATTGTGACGTAACTGCTTGTGACCGATTTGGATATTTAATCGTATGTTCATTATATGGTATTCGTACTTCATCAATATTGAATATGAAATTCCGAGATTTTCTCAAATGAAGGATACTTTCATGAGAACGTCCCCAGTCATTGCCTAAATTAGCTTTGTTCCTATAAAACCATACAAGCCATTTGCAACTATGGAATCCTTTAGATGTTGTATATTTGATGTCGGCTAAAATTTCTGAAAATCCACAGATGTACATGGAACCTCTTGTAGTTAATACTCTATATGATTCATTAATCCACTGATTCGTCCATTCTAAGTAAAAATTCTGTGAGGGAAATATATCCCATTCTGCCTTCCCTATATTATATGGGGGATCGGCTATAATCAAATCTATAGAATTATTAGGAAGTGATCGTAAAAGTTCTATTGCATCAATATTATAAAGTGACCCATACTCTGTTTTGTGATACGCTGTAGGAGATTGTTTGGTATCGTACGGTTCTAATTGATATGCCGGTTCCATTTCCTTGATTAAAATATTAACTTGCTCTTCAGTATACACCCGATAATTATTTACAGGATGCCTCACAGATGTGAATTTTCCATCTCGATCCCACCTTCTCAAGGTATGAGCATTGATCCCCAATTTCTCAGCCGCTTGTTTAACAGAGAGAAATTTTGCCATAACTCCTCCAATACATCATATTACCTTATACAAGGTTGTACAACATATGTCTATTGTAAAGTTATTTTTTTTATATATAGTGTTTATTATTAGAAAAACATGAACTCATTTGTTCCGATTAAATACGAGTTGTGTTAGTCATAACCTTTTCATGATTAGTGATTTTCCTCCTAACGAGCATCGTTGACGAAATCAAAACCAAAATATAAACATCCATCAACCATCTCCCAAATCTTAAGGGATGCTTGGCGGATGCTTAAGATGTGGTTAAGAGACGGTTGAGTATATTTCAATGATATAGTACACATACTTCAGGGAACGAAATGCGGATTGGAAGTATTACCAATTCTTTGTTGATTGGCATTTTCATTTCTAAAGACCAATCATTTTGATTTTATCAGCCAATTACTTACATCCCAAACCCCCTATTCAAATAATTTTCACATAGTCATATTTACATTAATTGCAGATAATTAGATATAAGCTGTCCACAACTTTTTAGGAATTAAATACTATAATATTAAAGGACGCTGTTTATTTTGGGAACAGCATTTGGGTGATTAACAAACCATTTCTGGAGGAGAAATGAAAAACCTTGTATCATTACTAATCC
>DAONDQ010000152.1:0-5931 GCA_035402645.1 Candidatus Cloacimonadota bacterium
ATTTCTGTAGATATGCCATCTTATCAGACATTAAGTTCACAAGCAGTTATTTTGAATGCAACCAATCAAACTCAGATTGTGAACTTCAATATGAATTATCTTCCTCCTGTTCCACACCTATGGTATCAAGTCAGTAATCATCACTTAACGATGAGTTGGGATGATCTTGAACCTTCTGCGAATCAATTCCAGCATTTCAGTATTCTCAGGAGAATTGATGCAGATCGATATCTCTTAATAGGACAAACCACTTCTACGAATTACTCTGAAGATTTAACTTCAGAAGGAGAATATTCATATTTTGTAACTGTGGATTATCTACAAGGTACCAGCATCCCAAGTGATTCGATCACCTTCCAATCCGATGCAACGGGAAATTCTGATCAGAATGTAATTCCTGCTAAAACGGTTTTATTTGCGAATTATCCAAATCCATTCAACCCAGAAACTCATATATCATTTGCCTTATCACATGATTCAAGGGTGAAATTGGAAATATTCAATATCAGAGGTCAACTCGTCAAAACCCTCACTGATGAGCCATATACAGCCGGTACGTATTCGGTCAATTGGAACGGTACTGATAAAAACAACCACAGTGTTGCATCAGGTATGTACTTTTATCGGTTGTCACTACCCGGATATTCATCAACGAGAAAGGCTCTGCTACTAAAATAGTATTCGTAGATAACCATTTATAGGAAATTCGGAAGAAATTCCGGATTTCCTATTTTTATGATAAATATTTATGCGTTTAGAATGCTAATTGCTTTAATTTCACAGAAATAAATCCACAATGCACTGAATAAGGGGCTAATGATGAAAAGAGTGTTTTTTCTTTTATTGCTACTACTTGTTGTCAGTCTTTTTGCCAACGATGTTCATAATGGCAAAACCTCCATCAAGATTTTGAATCAGAGTTCTAATTCAATTGATATTGAGTTCGATTTACCTAACTATCAAATCGTCACAGAAACAGTGGGAAATCAAACTTACCAGCGTATTGATATCGATGGAACAGATTATCTCTCCAAAGAAGGAATGCCTGAACTTCCAGTGTTCAGTGGAATGTTAGCAATTCCATATCATGGTTCTGCACATATGTCAATCCTTTCAAAGGAAGAAAACAGAATATCAGGAATTACACCTTATCCTGTTCAATCAAAAGTAGATGACCAAGTACAACCATATAACTTCCAAATTGATCGTGATTTTTATTCAAATGGTCAACTTTATCCTGAGCAGTTAGTTAAAGTAAACGATCCGGCAATCCTCAGAGATTTCAGGGTCCTGGAATTTTCCATACAACCCTTTTCATTTGATCCTGGTAATAAACAGCTTCATGTGAATAAGAAAATTATCATGCGGTTTGATTTCGATTCAGTTCAAGGGATCAATGAAATGGAACCTCCAATTTCCTATTCCAAGAGTTTTGATCCTATGTACAGAGCATTGCTTATGAATTATGATCAAGTCAGAGACACAGAACAACCCTTTGCACCGGAACGAATTTTAATTATTTATGCGAATAGTACAGATAATACATTCTTGAATAAATTATCCGATTTCGTTAATTGGAAACAACAGAAAGGCTATGTGGTAACTTCTGTCAGTACTTTAGTTGCGGGATCTTCAACTTCAACCATTAAAACATACATCCAAAATGCGTATAATAATGCTTCTACTCGACCTGATTATGTGATCCTCATTGGTGATGCTTCAGGGACTTTTGCGATCCCTGCCTGGAATTTTACCTGGAACCTTCGTTATACTGGTGAAGGTGATTATCCTTATACTCACCTGGCAGGTAATGATCTTCTTGGGGATGTTTATATCGGGAGAATGTCTATTAGTTCAACGAATGACTTTCTCAATCTTGTAGCAAAGGGTTTTGCATATGAAAGAGACATGAACCTCGTAACTCCTCCTTCATGGCTTAATAAAATGTTACTCGTTGGAGATACCAGCTCTTCCGGAATCTCTACTATCTATACGAACAAATACATCAAAGATATTTCATATTTTTATAATCCGAACTATACATATTCTGAAGTATACAGCGGTAGTTTTTCCTCATCCATGAATTCAGCAATTAACTCCGGTGTAGGGTTTATGAATTATAGGGGATATATTGGCATGAGCGGTTGGTCGCCGACCTCCTTCGTCAATGGAAGCAAGACACCGCATGCTGTTATTATCACTTGTGGAACTGGTACATTTGCGAATTCAACCAGTACGACTGAATCTTTTATTCGTCTCGGAACTGCCTCAAGTCCATCCGGAGCGCTAACAGCTATCGGTATGGCTACAACCGGTACGCATACAATGCTCAATAATTGTCTTGCGGGTGGCATCTTTGAAGGACTGTTTACTTATGATATGCATACCATGGGACAGGCATTATTGTACGGAAAGATTTATCTTGATAAGGTTTATCATGCCGAAGATGCTGAATTAACCCAAGCATTTGCGCACATATGCAATTTAATGGGTGACCCTACCGTTGAAGCCTTTAAGGGTATCCCCGGTACACTTCGAATCAATACACCATCTATAGTCTCTGCAGGTCAGAATATTTTGGATATAGCAGTATCTGAAGATATGGCTGTTCCTTCCGAAGGCTGTAATGTCACACTGACTCAGGGCGGAACAGTTTTATTCAATGGAATCACAGATGTAAATGGGCAGGTTGCTGCAACATTACCTTCTACATGGAGCGGTACAATAACAGCTACTGCAACAAAAAAGAATCATCTTCCATGGATACAAACAATCAATTCATCTGATACAGGTTCATTTATTTACCAGAATGTGATCATCGACGATGACAATAATGGAACCTCAGTTGGTAATGGCAATGGGATCGTTGAAGGTGGTGAAACAATAGAACTCAACTGCAATATCAAGAACACATTCTCCATTGATCAAACCAATGTGTATGGTATTTTATCATCTACAGATAATAACATTACCATCGTATCTGATTCCATTTCTTATGGTGTCATTAATGCTGCTAATGTGGCACAAGCATCTACTTCTTTTATTATTTCTGTCTCAGCTGGGTGTCCTGATCAGTACAAAGCTCGTTTCAATATGATCGTGCATGATGGTTCCAATAATAACTATACTGTACCCTTCATTTTAACAATCAGGAATGCTGATCTTGATATCACAGCAATTCAAATTCAGGATGGAAATAATCAAATTATGGATCCAGGTGATTTGGCAAATCTCAATCTCACATTGATGAACAATGGTACCATACCAGCCGACGGTATCTATGCTCGGCTTTCAAGTATGAGTTCATTGGTTATTGTTACTGATTCTCTTGCCTACTTTGGGAATATTGTAAACAGCGGAAGTTCTGATTGTGCTGGGAATCCCTTTACGATTAATGGTAGAATCCAATTAGTACCGGGAATGATCATTCCATTCCAGTTACATCTTTATAATTCTACCGGTTATTCTGAAGATGAATCTTTTATGGTCACAATTGGAACAGTTACATCAACCGATCCCTTAGGTCCTGATGCATATGGGTATTACATCTATGATATCACTGATAGTAGTTATCCTGATGTACCAACTTACGATTGGGTTGAAATTGCTCCTGTAGAAGGTGGTGGAGGAACGGCACTTACGCTGAATGACTCAGGATCATCCAGCGACGAAGGTGATACCACTGGTTCTGTATCTATCACAACCATTACCCTGCCTTTCCAATTCTCATTTTATGGTCAATTATACTCACAGGTTAGTATCTGTTCAAATGGTTTTGTTGCTTTGGGAAGCACATCAAACGGTGATTTTCGTAATTGGCACTTACCTGGAGCACTTGGGCCTAATCCAATGATTGCCGCTTTTTGGGATGACCTTTGTTTGATTAATGGCGGTGCTGTTTACACATATTACGATGCAGCTCAACATTACTATGTCGTCGAGTGGTACCATACAGTGAATGGTTATAATCGATCCTCGCTTGAAACTTTTGAAATGATACTCTATAATCAACAATATTATCCAACTTCCCTGGGTGATGGGCAAATCAAACTACAATATCAGACCTTTAATAATGTAGATGCAGGAAACTTTACAAGCTACTCACCCACTCATGGAAATTATTGTACTGTCGGGATCAAAGATCAAACTGGCACAAGAGGAATTGAATATACTTTCAATAATCATTATCCAACTGCTGCTGCAACACTGGGTAATAACAAGGCTTTATTTATCACAGGTACACCTATTGTTCATGTCGACCCACATTTACTGATAGGTGAAACCGTCATCCATAATACGAATAGTCTGCATTCAATTGAACCGGGTGAAACTGCAGATGTCAGCATCAGTTTAAATAATATGGGTGTGTCTTCGGCGCAAGGTGTTGTTGCAACAATATCTACAACTGACCCATACGTCACAATTCTAAACGCATCTTCCGTTTATGATCCAATTATAGGCGGTGGTACAGGATTAAATAAAACCTATTTCCGTCTTCAAGTATCCTCAACATGCCCTAATGATCATACGATTCCATTATCAGTTGATATTACGGCACAGGGTGGTTTCTCCTGGCAAAGACAAACCACATTACAGGTTGTCAAACCCCTGTTGCAATTATCGAATTCATTCATCAACGACCTAACTGGTAATGGGAACGGGATCGCAAATCCCGGAGAAACGATCAAAATGGGAATTAATCTCCTTAATCCAGGAACTGTGAGAGTCAATAATGTACGCCTGTTCCTTAGTACAACAGATCCAAACACTCAAATATTCAACCCGAATCAGCAATTTGGTGACATCGGCGTAAATGATATTTCGCAGAAGAATTTTACAGTTCAAATTGGACAAAATGTTCTGCCATCCAGTTTTGTTAATATCGGTTATACTCTTAATGCTGATAATATGACCGAGATGACGGGGCAAATTTCCTTGGGAATTGGAATTTCTGGACTGATGGATGATTTTGAATCCAATAACGGTGGTTTTGCTGCTGGTGGGTGGAGTTGGGGCACTTCAATTCTTTCTGATGCACATTCAGGACAAAAGATGTGGGGTACATCTTTAAATGCAAATTATGGCAATAATCAGCATCTTGAATTGGTATCTCCTGCAGTGCCAATCGGAAGTAATGCAACCCTCACTTTTTGGCATAAATATGGTTTTGAAACTAATTATGACGGCGGTAATGTTTATATTTCTACTGATAACGGAACAATCTACAATCTGATTACTCCAGATGGTGGATATACGAGCCAGAGTCTGCCTGCTTTAGCGAATCAGCCCGGTTATAATGGGACTCTGAATACATGGACTCAAGCCGTATTCCAATTAGGTAGTTTCGCTGGAAGCAGTATCAAGATTAAGTGGAATTTCCAATCTGACAACGGCGTTGTGAACATAGGTTGGTTTATCGATGATGTAGAAATCAGCGGTTTCATGCAATCATGCGGAATATTAAGTGGTGATGTAACTTTACCGGATGGATTGACTGATCCCAAATCAGTTCTGATTACTGCCGGTAGTTATTCCACACATGCTGATTCTCTTGGTCATTATGAGTTACTCTTACCAAATGGTACATATGCTGTATCAGCTAGTTTAAACTCATGTTCTCAAATACAACCTCAATCTGTTGTTTTCGCGGATGATTTGCTTACTCATGTCATCAATTTCACCTTCAACTACTTGAGACCAATTCCAAACATTTCTTATTCAGTGCATAATCAAATAGCATCTTTTAGCTGGAATACTCCAATTGCTGGTTCCAATCATTTTTCGCATTTCAATGTCTACCGGCAAATCGATACCGATATCTTCAGAATGATTCTTGAAACTCCTGATACGGTTTTTGTAGATACTCTACATACAGTCGGGAATTATGCCTATTATTTCACGGTATCCTATAACGAAGGAGATAGCTCACCT
>DAONDQ010000153.1:0-5912 GCA_035402645.1 Candidatus Cloacimonadota bacterium
GAAGTGGATGGAGAATTCGAAGTCATCGTAAATGATGCTTTAACACCCAATATCATCCTGAACCCGAGATACAAAAAAATGATTAATCGGAAGCAGTATGACAGGGAGACGATCCAATTTGTTAGAGAAAAGATCAATTCAGCCAAATTCCTGATTAAATCCATGTATATGCGTATGCGGACATTAGAGCGTGTCACGCAGTCTATTATCAAGCATCAGCATGATTTCTTCTATAGATCATCAGGCGTTCTGGTTCCCCTGACATATTCGTTCATTGCCCAGGATTTGGATGTCAGTGAATCCACCATATCCAGAGTCGTTCGTCACAAGTATGCGGATACCCCTTTTGGTGTGATACCCCTGAAGAATTTCTTCAGTTCCACAGCAGGGCGGGACGATAACTATGAATCCGTATCACGCCAGCGCGTAAAGACCCTGATCCAGAAATATATCGATGTGGAGGATAAGGCGAATCCGATTAGTGACAAGGAACTCGTTGATATGCTAAAAAATGAAGGATTGAATATTTCCCGGCGCATTGTAGCAAAATACAGGGATGAGATGGGGGTTCTGAACAGCAGGCTAAGGAGAGTATAGTGAATCATTATCAAGTAGCGATCATCGGTGGAGGACCCGGTGGTTATGTAACGGCAATTCGTCTGAACCAATATGGAATAAGTACAATCGTTTTTGAAAAAGATAGATTAGGTGGTGTATGCCTGAACTGGGGATGCATCCCTACAAAAGCACTGGTCAAAGTCGCAGATCTCTACGGTGAAATACGCAATTCAGAAGAATTCGGTATTCATGTGAATGACTTTTCCATAGATTATGAAAAGGTCTTCAACCGTAAGAACGAAGTGGTCGAAAAACTGGTTAGTGGTGTTGAATTCATATTCCGCAAAAGAAAGATGGAAGTAATGAAAGAAACAGTCACTGAGATAAAGAAAGATCAGGATCAGTTCGTCATCCATTCCATGGAAGGAACCGAAGTCAGTGCAGAATATGTCATTATTGCGACCGGTTCTGTTCCGAAACCGCTTCCATTCATGCCATTCGATGGCAATAAGATACTTTCCTCAACCGATATCCTGAACCTCAGGGAATTACCCAAGAGTCTTGCCATTATTGGCGGAGGTGTTATCGGCTGTGAATTTGCCTCCATTTTCATGCAAATGGGTGTGAAAGTCGAAATCGTGGAATTTCTTCCCAGTATTCTCACAACCGAGGATGAAGAGATAGCGAAACGAATGTCAATGGCATTCAAGAAGGCAGGTGTGAAGATCAATACCGGAGCCGGAGTGGAAAGATATGAAGAGCAGCCTGACGGTATTCACCTGTTTACTTCAAATGGGAAAGAGATCATTGCGGAGAAGGTTCTTGTCAGTGTTGGTAGAGACCTGCCTTTCAAAATCGAAATGAAGGGTTTGAATCTTGATATGGATAGAGGAAGAATACTGATCAATGATAAAATGGAAACCAATCTCCCGAATATTTTTGCGATAGGTGATATCACCGGCAAGCTTCAACTCGCACATACGGCAAGTAAACAGGGGTTGATTGCTGCAGAGATTCTGAAACAAAGAATAGCAGGACAGCCTGAAACGGTTGAACCATTGGAATATATGAATATCCCCAGGTGTACATTCACGAATCCTGAAATTGCTTCTGTTGGTTTCTCAGAAAAGGAAGCTGTACAGAAGTATGCTTCCATCAAGGTTGGCAAATTCCCGTTTGGAGCAAATGGCAAGGCAATCGGTTTAGGTGCTACATTTGGGTTTGTGAAGACCATTGTCGATGCTGACAGCGGCTTATTGGTTGGAATGCATATTATCGGTCCCCAGGCTACGGAATTGATAGCACAGGGTGCAATTCTCATCGGCAGCAGGATTTCCAACCATGAAGCAGCAGAAATAGTATGTGCTCATCCGACCTTATCAGAAGCAGTGGCTGAATCAATTGAAGATAGTCTTTCCTTGGCAATTCATCAAGTGTAGATATATTATATACTAGACTGTGTGAAAGGATTTAAAATGTCAGAAGTAAGAAAGCCTTCCTGGCTGAAAGCGAATAAATTAGGCTCTAAAAGAACGAACGAGATCATTCAGCAATTACGACACTACCATCTGCATACTGTCTGTCAAAGCGCTCAATGTCCCAATAAGGGAGAATGCTTTGATAATGGCACAGCCACCTTTCTCTTATTGGGGGATGTCTGTACCCGGAATTGTTTATTCTGTGCAATCGATAAGAACAGACAGGTTTCCAATCCTGATCCGAATGAACCTGAAGCAATTGGTAGAATGTCCCATGACTTGAAATTGAAGCATATCGTACTGACTATGGTATCGAGAGATGATATCTCTGATGGAGGTGCTTCTCATATCGTTGAAGTGATTCAACATATCAGGGAATATTGCGGTCATGACATTACCATTGAAGTTCTCATCTCTGATTTGCAGGGGAATAAGGAAGCACTTCATTCCATCCTGGATGCAAAACCCGATATTCTGAACCATAATGTGGAAACAGTTCCGAGGTTATATTCGGCAGTCAGACCTCAGGCAGACTATCAACGATCTCTCGGAGTCATATCTGAGACAAGGAATTATGCACCTGAACTTATGACCAAGAGCGGAATTATGGTCGGTCTTGGAGAAACAAAGGATGAAGTCTTGCAGGTGATGAGGGATCTTCATGCTCACGGGTGTGATTTGCTTACCATTGGGCAATATCTTGCTCCCACCAAAAAGCACTATCCGGTGGCAGAATACATCCATCCCGATATATTTACCTACTATCATGATGAAGGAAAGAAAATGGGATTTATGCATGTGGAAAGCGGACCATTGGTACGAAGTTCCTACCATGCTGAAAAAGCCCGAATATATATGAAATCAAGTTAAAGGAGGACGGAGCCATGCAAATTACAATTACTGCTCGGCACTTCGAACTAACCAAAGCGATTCGTGATTATGTGGAGGCTGCTTGTGAAAAACTCAACAGGTACTTTGATCAAATCATCACCCTTCACGTCACGCTGACTTTGGAAAACAGCAGAAATATCTGCGAAATCACACTCCACGCCTCTAAATTTACTCTTCAAAGTGAATCTGAAGAAATGGACATGTATTTAGCTGTTGACAATACCATCGAGAAAATGGAAGGTCAAATCAAGAAACTGAAAGACCGTGTAACCGATCATCAGAAGAAAGGTTTGAAGGAGAACAATGACGAATACTATTCAAGAGCCTTTCTTTATGCAAAGGAAAATAAGGGAAATCCCCGTCGACTGATCAAGACCAAGCGTGTCGTTCCTGAAGTCATGACTGTCCAGGAAGCGCTCGATGTCATGGAAGCAGGGGAAGATGACTACTTTATATTCAAGAATGTGGAGACAGACAGGATCAATGTCCTGGTAAAAAAGGACGCTGATCATTTCAAACTCCTCGAACCATAAGTCTCGCTTATTCAAGGGGGGAGTCAATCCCCCCTTTTTTGGAGTTGCACATGAAAGAAATTCTCATTAAGGACTTTTTCGAAGCTAAAAAGAAAGATTTTGCATTGTCCATGATCACGGAACCTAAAACGATGGAGAACAAAATCGTATCTCCGCAGTTGAATAGACCTGGTCTGGCATTGGCAGGTTATTTCGAAAGATTCTCTTCAGATCGTCTTCAGATTGTTGGTGAAACAGAGATTTCCTACCTTCAGTCCCTCAAGGAAAATGTCTATTATGAAAGAATGAGAGAGCTATTCACAAATGCAATTCCACTGATCATCATTACAAAAGGTCTTTCCTTCACAACGAAGATCGAGCAATTGGCGAATGACAGCAATATCGCAATCCTTTCCAGTCGTTTATCCACGGTAAATCTCATCCGCAATCTCAGCAAATACCTCAATGATTATTATGCCCCTGAAAAGACCATTCACGCAACCCTTGTGGATGTTTTCGGCTTGGGAATCATTCTTACCGGGAAAAGCGGTATTGGAAAAAGTGAGTGTGCTCTTGACCTTGTTTCACGTGGAAACAGCCTGATCTCTGACGATGCAGTGACGATTCGCCTGATCGATGATGTGCTTGTTGGTCAGCCTTCCCGTGATTTCGGACATTTCATGGAAATACGTGGCGTTGGTCTGGTGAATGTGGAGAAAATGTTTGGTATCCAGAGAATCAGACAGCACAAGGAAATCGACATGCAGATCGAGCTTATGCCCTGGCAGGAAAATATGGATTATGAAAGGATAGGACTGACAAGCAACTATGTGGAGCACCTGGGTATTCATATTCCGATCATCTATCTGCCCGTTTCTCCGGGGAAGAGTGTCTCCGTCATTGTTGAAGTGGCAGCCATGAACATGATACTGAAGAAATTTGGATATGATGCTGCAGAAGATTATGCAAAGAAATTACAGGAAGAGATCAAACGCAAGACAAGAATGAGAAATGCCATCACCGAACAAGGGATCGAGAGTTTCTAATCTAAAGTTTTTATTGACATAACATAATTTATAGCATATCGATTATTTAAAACAAAAAGGATAGTATGTTGAAGAAAACTATCACCGTCACGAACAAGCTCGGACTGCACGCAAGACCTTCCGCCATGTTGGTGAAGGCAGCAACCAAATTCCGTTCTGATTTCTTCATCGAGAAGGATGGCATGAGAGTGAATGGGAAGAGTATCATGGGTGTCATGATGCTTGCCGCTGAATATCAGGCTCAACTTGATCTCATTGCTGATGGTGTTGATGAAAACTATCTACTCGATGAAGTTGAAGCCCTTTTCTCAAGTAAATTCGGGGAAGAATAGTGGAAATCTTACATGGTATCTCTGTCTCGCCCGGGATCGCGATCGGTAAAATTCACATCATAAAACAAAAGATATATCAAATTGGCACCCTGAAAATTCACCCAGATCAAAGACAACATGAACTTCAAAAATTGGATATTACCCTCGAAGCAGTATTAAAAAAGACTGACAAATTTATAGAAGATTATGCTCACTCTCCGCAGGACAAGGAGATATTCGAATCCCAACGCATGATTCTCCTCGATCCCGAAGTCAAACTTGCCATCCAGAACCTTATTAATGATGAACTCCTAACCGTAGAACAGGCGGTTTCCAAACATTTCAGCTATTTGGTGAAGTACTTCCAGAATATGAAGAATGAATATTTTGCCCAACGTGCAAACGATTTCGAAGATGTATCCCACAACCTTCTCGAGCAGTTAGTGGAATCCGATAGGGCAGAGAAAGTGGTGATTTCCCCTGATGCAATCATTATAACAAAAGAGATCACACCATCACAGGTCTCGATCTATGCAAATGCGAAAGTTTCAGGGATTTGCACAGAGAAAGGAAGTCATACTTCTCACAGTGCCATCCTGGCTCGTGCATTCGGGATTCCTTATATAGCCGCCGTTCCTGATTTGATGGATAAATGCCATGATGCTGCTTCTGTGGTGGTCGATGCCCAAACTGGGAATATCATTTTAGACCCCAATAACGAAATGCTTGCCCAGTACAAAACCCAACTTCATGACCTGATTGCTCATCAAAGGTTGCTGCAATCTATCGATAAATGCGATGCGATCACTGGAACAGGGAAAAGGATCAGGCTGCTTGCGAATCTCGAGTTCCCGGAGGAAATCGATGCCATCGTTAAGAACCAAATCGATGGAATAGGTCTTTTCCGTACAGAGTTCCTCTATCTGGATCGTGTCATACTACCCTCTGAAGACACGCAGTTCGATATTTACAGGACGATCATCCAGAAGATCGGGGAGCATTCCCTGACAATAAGGACATTTGATCTCGGTGGCGATAAGCTTTCCCACATTCTGAATCTCGATAAGGAAGAGAACCCATACCTGGGTTGCCGTGGTCTTCGCTTCTCACTCCAGC
>DAONDQ010000154.1:0-5911 GCA_035402645.1 Candidatus Cloacimonadota bacterium
AGGGAAGCAACTCCTCAGATTGATCCCCGTATTCCCCAGAATGTGCAGGATCATCCGCTACTGAATGCCATCGATATTACCTGGGATGCGAATAATGAGTTGGATATAGCCGGATATCGTATATTCCGAAGTACAATCTCAGGGGAATTGGGAAACCAGTTGAATACAGAAGTTGACACACAAAATACCTATCATGATACGAGTGTTGAACATGGAGTGTATTATTACTATCAAATCAAGGCAGAAGATGCCAATGGGAATCTGAGCGCTGCATCAGAACAGATATACTCCAGGGCAGTTTCTCTCGATATGGGTGTCTTGATTATTGATGGCACTGCCAATGGTACTGGCACGAGTTACAATCAGCCCAGTGATGAACAGGTGGACAATTATTACAATGAATTGCTTTCCTCCTACCAGACAACTCAAATCGATTTGAGTGTCTATCCGCAATTGAAGCTTGCCGACTTTGGTCCTTTCTCCACCATCGTGTGGCATTGCAATACTGTGACAGGTGTAGAGCAAGCATATAATTTGCGGGATGAAGTGCAGAAATATCTTGTCATGGGTGGAAATATCCTGATTTCAACCTATCAGCCAACTCTTGCCTGGGATTTAAACTCGACATATCCCACGGATTTTCCGACCGCTGACTTTATTCGTAGTGTTTTTAAAATCAGTCATGTTGAATTTTCGAATGCAGCCCGTTTCAAATATGCAATTCCAACAGGAACCGAGTATCCTTCCGTCATGGTGGATAGCCTCAAATCATCTGCATCCCTGAATCATCATATTTTTAAAATTGAAGGTCTTACTGCTGCTGCTGATGGTGAGATGATTTATACATATGGTTCTGATTATGCCAACAACTCATCTCAAGGTGTCCTGAATGGTACAGGCGTCGGTATTGGATACTTCGGGCAGGATTACAAGTCTGTAGTCCTCAGTTTCCCCTTATGGAATATGAACCAAAACCAGGCAAAACAGATGATGGAATATATCCTCACCCAGAAATTCAATGAACCGGTGGGAAATCATGATCTTACAAGTCCAATGATCGGAAGGAATGAATTGCATCAGAATTATCCCAACCCCTTCAACCCTGAGACGATGATCAATTATGTGATTGCCAAGCCTTCGAATGTTACCTTGTTCATCTATAATGTGAAAGGACAGAAGGTCAGGGCACTGGTGAATGAATATCAGGCAAATGGGCATCACCAGATCAAATGGAATGGGGAAGACGACAATGGTAAAACAGTGTCTTCCGGCGTCTATTTTTACAGGCTCGACACCGGTATTGGCAAACTCACCAGAAAAATGATTATGCTAAAATAATTCAAGCGATTGAAAATAGATATTAAACATTTGAAAAGATTATTGACAACTAATATGTATTTCATCCAAATATGCAATTCGTAGTTTGGAGGTGTAATAATGAGATTAAACTGTCTATTTTTTGCGCTCTTTTTGATTTTGCTCAGTTCACTCTGGGGACAAACCCCAAGCCATTCCAGTCAGAATACAAGCGATTTACCAACTATGGTCATGTTTTGCAGCGCTTGTAATGATGAAATGGAATTGCGTATTGGTGATGAAGATGAGAATGTTGCCGAATCGGGAGTATTGAAGCAATGGAGTGTTACAAGGCTCATTCCCATCAATCAGTATGGTACATTCGACATTTATTATAAATACCCTGATGAAGACGAATGGTCAATATGGGAAGATGCTGACACATATGATCTTTATTCGGTTCCTATTACAAAGGGATCAATTCTTACGATCGTCCTGCATAATGATGGCTCGATTAGTGATATGGACTGCTTCTTTCCGAACAACCTGAAAGCCAAGGTTTCCTTTGCCAATTTGGGGAAGGATATGATTAATCATATGGAGGTTGGCACAGGTTACCATTTGGGAAGAGTTGCCTATACGGATTCTCTGACCGATTATACAGTGACTGATTTTGTTGGTGTCCAGGAAGGTCATTATGGCTTCTTTTGGGAGGATACAGAAGTTTTGGCAATAGGAAAATACTACTACTTTCCTGACAGTGCTGGGAATCCTGCAACCACGGATGTGCAACCCGGGAAATGGTATCTTTTTATGGTTTATGATGTGGAAGGGAAACCATATTCAAATATCTTTGATGTTTCGCCGATAACCAACTGATATAGAAAGGTATAAGTCCAGGCATGAAAGAAAATGGATTAAATTGATGAAGCAGATTATCATATTCTGCATTCTGTTACCGCTGTTTTTGTTTGCACAGGACATAGCACCCAACAAAAATACAGCGACTCATCATTCATCCGCGAATATCGAAGCCTTATGGAAAAAAGCAGATTCTCTATCGGTGAATGATCCCAAGAAATCAACCGTATACCTGAATATGGCTGTAGCACTTTCTATCAAAGCTGATGACCGTGAAGCGCAGGCATTGAGTTTGAATCGACTGAGTTCGATCTATCTCCAGCTCGGGGACGTCGATAAAGCCCTCGAAGCGGAACAGAAAGCACTCATGATCTATCACAAACAACCTGAACTGAATGGGTATGTCGATGCGCTGAAAATCAATGCGAAACTCTACAAGAGCAAACTCCAGAAACTCGAGCATGAAAACTGGCTGGTTCGAAAACGCTACCTCAGTGTATTCGGTTTTCTCATCCTATTCGTATCTTTCCTTTTTATCAGTTTGTATCAGTATAAGGTTTCTGCAAACAGGAAATTAGTCAAAGCAAACAGCGAAATTCAGCACAAGAATGATGAACTATCCAATGCCTACCAGATTCTCGACCTTGTAGCCCGTAAAGATCCCCTGACCAACCTGTCGAATCGCCGTGATATCATCGAAAAACTGAAATATTCCCAGATTACCTTTGAACGAAATCATAAGCCTTTTTCACTGGTCATGACGGACATCGACTTTTTTAAGAATATCAATGATACATATGGGCACGAAGCCGGTGATTACGTGCTTGTCTTCCTGGCAAAACTGCTTCAGAAAACCCTTCGAAAACAGGATATCATTTCCCGTTGGGGTGGAGATGAATTCCTCTTACTGCTTCCAGATACCGACCTGGAAGGAGGTGTTGTCGTCGGAGAAAAGATCAAGATGCATCTCGAGCAAAAATCCTGTCTTTACGGTAAACATCACATCAAGTTCACGGTTTCATCCGGGGTGACTTGTTATGCTGCTGAAGGGGAAATCCACGACACGATCAGGCAGGCTGATGAAGCGATGTATGCAAGTAAACAGAATGGAAGGAACGAAGTAACAGCCTATCAGTTTGAAGATTCCGAAATTTAGTTGATACGAATCAGATTATACGAAATCAGTTTCAATAAAGTATCAGAAACTCCTTGACGTTTACGCATCCTCTCAAAATATATCCAAGATAATCAATTAGATCATATTTTCATGAAGGAGACAGGGTAATGGCACAGCATGAAGATTTCCATATCAGTTTCGAAAATCTATTGAAACAGGGCTTTGGGGTGATCGATGTTCGTTACAAGGAATACGATATCACAAGTGAACCCCTCAAATATATCATTGCCCGTATTGAATCCGATCGGGATGAATTTTATCCCAATATGCTCAAAGCTTACACCGGTTTGGAAATGAAATCCAACGAGGTTTATGACCTCTGGATCGAGATTCTCAAACACAAGATCAATATGAGCAAAGTACTTGATCGTGACATTGCGATCAAGGTTGCTGCCCTTGATTACATTGAGACTCGCTATAAACCAAAACAATGAGCGTTTATTCCCTTCTTCTCATCAAACCCAATGCGACCCAGAAGCACCATATCGGTGATATCATCACCATGGTCGAGCATCATGGATTCGAACTTGTGGAAGCACGCATTTTCACGATGACTCGTGATCTTGCCGAGAGCTTCTATGAAATGCACAAAGGCAAACCCTTCTTCGAAAGTTTGGTTCATTTCATGACTTCCGGACGCACAACTGCCGTGATCCTTCAAAAGCAAAATGCTGTGGAAGATCTGCGTAAATTGATAGGAGATACTGATCCTTCAAAGCAGGAGTGGGGAACCATCCGTAAGCTATATGCCGATAACATCACAGAGAATGCAGTTCACGCTTCGGATTCGGATGAAAGTGCAAAGAGAGAGATTGGTATTCTATTCCCCTATTTCAAATTTATGGCATAATAGAACATAGATATATAAAAAAACTCCCTCGAAAAGGGAGTTTTTTTTATGTCCATGAGACTAAAACCTGAATTCGACCGAAGTTCCATAGATGTGCTGGATCTCGGTCTTGGTATTGATCTTGCCGTCATTATTAATATCTGTGTATATCTCCTGGTACCTACCAATCAGGTACGTATTCGGGGCTATTCCATATGAAACCCGTCCTTCGAAAAATGCATTGGGTGCCCTGATGGCTTTGATCTTCGGAACATTCAGTTGCGAATAAATTACAGATGCTTCCTTTATGCGGGGAAGTATTTTCGGATTTACGGTAGCATAACCCGTCAGTGATTTCGCTGCATTTTTATCCTTATTGTACATGTCCTGGTATGCAACCGTCACATATACAAGATTCCACAGGCTTGTTGTTATACTGGTATACCAACCTGTAGATGCTTTTGTTGAAGCGATTGTTTCCTTCTTTGTATTCACCGCATAGATCTCAGAATCGGCTGACACCTTCTGATAGAAGATACTTGCTCTTTGCTGGTCATAAAGCTGGTTGAAATAACCGGGTACAAATTGATCCTGGAAATGCCTCATCTCTGCATTCATCTGGAATATAAGAAATTTGCTGTAAAATCCAGGGAAAATGAAACCCATCTTAAAATCCTTGATTTTGGCTGCTTCAGCATAATGACTCAGATAGAAAGCCTTCTTCTCAATCAAAGGCAATTCATAGTCAACTCCATATTCTGAAACAGATTCCTTTTTACTCTTAATGAGTTCTTCATAGTTGGGGTAGGTAGTATCCATGCCCAATGAATCAGCATAAGGGATTAATACAGGGTATTTATTGAAAACATAGGGAGACGCATCCAACGTGCCGTCATTATCTGCATCGATATCTTTATTATCGGGAATTCCATCCATATCTGTATCAAAGACAACTTCATTCAGTGTGCCATATTGATTTCGATCCACTGCTCCCTCCACCCCAACGATCAGTTTCTTGAGGAAGGGGATATTTGAAGTTTGCATGGGGTTGATATGGATCCTGCCAGCGAGTATCTCATTGCGGGTGACATTCGATGAAAAAGCCTCAACACCCAAACCGGAGAACTTGGTGTTACCACCTACCATGAGGCCAATCTGGCGAATACCGGGATATTTCAACATATTCGAATACTGATTCATGATCAAACCATGTGAAAGAGTGTAATTCGGGAAACCGCCAATCCGGAAGAAAAAAGGATCAGTTTTTTCTGCAAAACGAACATAATATATCTTATTAACAATATCCTTTGGCTCATTCCAGTCCTCTTCACGGATATTCCCATACTGGTCGATGAGAAGATCGATATCCAATCCAACTCCAACCTTTCCAAAACAAAATTCCGGGAGAATCCTGATTTCCGAATAATTCACATTATCAACAGTAACAGAACCTACAGAACCACCCATCGAAACACCTGTTGCAGGATTTTGTGCAGTATTGGTAGGCTCATCCTGTGCATAAATAAAAAGTGGGAGCAGGATCATGCATAAGAGAATGATTCTCTTCATTGATCACCTCATTTTTACATTACATTTGTATGGCTTAAAGAAAAAAAATCAATTAGTTAATGAAATTTCACATGTCAACTTTTATTTCCCTTGCGAGAACCATAGGTTGTCATACGATATCAATAAGAATGTCCAGTCCTAAAATAGTTTACGTTTTTATGAAGCAGAAGCGGCGACTT
>DAONDQ010000155.1:0-5821 GCA_035402645.1 Candidatus Cloacimonadota bacterium
TTCCCACGTATATACAAATCATCAAATCCATCACCATTGATATCTCCGATATTATCGACTTTCATATACTGAAAATCGTATTGGCCCAGCAAGGTAATATCGGGTATGTTATCAAAATTTTGACCACCGAAATATATATCTACTCGTCCTTTAGGCCAGTTTACAGGATCAGGATAAACACTTTTCGATTCAGGAGAACAGACAATCAAATCATCAAAACCATCATGATTAAAATCTAAAGTTGCTATTGAGTAACCAAAGTAAGAGCCATTGTGTGCACCCTGCATCGATGTCATGATATCAAGGTGATTGATGCTATAAATCAAATCTGTTGAAAGACAAATGATCACAGTTAAAACAAAGATATGTTTAATCATGTTGACTCCATGTTATGTAAAGAGAAAATCCAAAAATTGTTTATTTATAAATGATATCATGATGAGACGAGAGCCCTGTCATGCCGATTTCCGTAATGCTAATAAACATTTTCCCTTCTTTGTTGTTATACCCAAAACTATCTTATGCGCAGATTCAATATATCAATAACGATAAATATTAGTCAAGAATAATCAATTTTATATTCTCACTTGTTTAAATGAAATCTAATATAGTACTTTGTAGGTTCTATCCAGGTAAAAGTAATGAATATTAAAAACAAATGTGCTTATAAACTTTGTTAAAGGCCATGATAAACTTGATGATTCCATCTGTCATTTCTGAATAAGAGTATAGTCTTGAATTGATAAATTTACTTGACTATGTAATTAGATACTTACGGTTGATAATATATGAGAACAAAAGAGGATATATGAAGGTATTATCTATTGCGGGATATAGCCAAACTGGGAAGACCACACTGACTGTAAACCTGATCAAGGAATTGAAAAAACGTGGACACACTGTTTCTTCCATCAAGGACATCCATTTCGATGATTTCACGATGGAAACTCCCGGCACGAACTCCTGGAAACATTGGGAGGCAAGTGACGATACAGTCTTTGCCAGAAGCCATAAGGAAACATACCAAATATGGCACCGTTCCTTGTCCCTGAAGGAGATGCTTTCACATTTGGATACAGAATGGGTGATCGTTGAAGGCATGAAGGAAGCTCCCCTGCCCAGGATCATTTGCGCTGAATCAGAACAGCAGGTAAGTGAACTTCTGGATGATACAGTCATTGCCATCTCAGGGAAAATTGCGGAATCAGGGCTCTCGACAAAAGCCGTTCCTCTTCTTCATAGTGAAAGAGATATCCAAAGAATAGCAGATATTGTGGAACAAAGGGTCTTTGAAGTGTTGCCGCTTGCTGACCCGGAATGCTGTTCCCGATGCGGTACGGATTGCATGGGGATGACGAAGGCAATTCTGAAGGGTGAAAAGAAGAGGGAGGATTGCCTCACCGATAGAAAGAAGGATGTCTCGATATTCATAGATGAAGAAGAACTTGTCGTCGTCCCATTTGTCCAGGATGTCTTGAAGGGTGTCATTGAAGGATTTCTTTCGAACCTCAAAGGCTATAAAAAGGGAAGGATCAAGATAGAATTATGACCATTCCAAGTATGTTTGCACGGGAAGACCCGCAAGCGCTCGAAATCTGGCAGAAGAGCACAGTGGCAATTGCAGGAGCAGGTGGCTTGGGTTCTGTCGTTGCAGTATCCCTTGCCAGGGTAGGCATAGGAAGGCTGATCATCGCTGACTTTGATGTCATTGAACCAACGAACCTGAACCGTCAGCAATACTTTCAAGACCAGGTGGGCATGGCGAAAGTGCTTGCACTTCAGGAGAATCTTCATCGAATCAATCCTCATTCCCAATATTTGATGCATCATGCTCTGGTCACGGAAGACAATATCGTGGACCTGTTCGGTGAGGCCGATATCATGGTGGAAGCTTTTGACAGAGCAGATCAGAAGGAAATGCTCATTGAAGCGTGGCAATTGCTTTTTCCCGATAAGCCCATCATTGCTGCTTCAGGTTTAGCCGGTTGGGGGAAGACCGATCTGCTGCATGTTCACCAAAGTGGTAATTTGTATGTCTGCGGAGATGAGGAAACAGAACTCGAGCGGAATCATACACCTTTAGCCCCTCGCGTTGGAATTGTAGCGAACATGCAGGCGAATATTGTGCTTGAATTACTGATGGAGATACATAAATGAAGACGATCATCGTGAACGGTAATGAGATCGAGTGGGAAGAGAATCTGACCATTACCGGTGTTTTAGAGAAAATGAACTATTCATTCCGCATGTTGGTCATCAAGATCGATGGGCAGCTTGTTAGAAAGACTGACTACGATACAACTCTTGTCCCTGCTGGCGCAAATGTGGAAGTGATCCACCTGATCAGCGGAGGATGAGATTAAATTAAAAGTTAAAAGTTAAAAATTATGAATTGAAGAGAAGAAATAAATCATACTTGTAGAGAGCAGAAGATATTCAAGGTGAGACGAGCGAAGTGCGAAGTAAGAGGGACGAGGGGTTATATTAATTATATAATAAATCTTCTTTCGTGTGTTTCTGATGTTTCGTGTATTTCGTGTATTTCGTGGTATAAAACTATGGAGTTAAAGGAGAGAATATGTTGAAAGCGAATGAATACTTTGAAGGGAAAGTCAGATCCATTGCCTTTGAGAATCTTGCCGGCAATGCGACGGTTGGAGTGATGGACATTGGTGAATATGAATTTGGAACAACTTCCGTGGAACACATGACAGTCGTATCAGGTGAGTTACTCGTAAAGCTGCCGGGAGAAGTTCACTGGCAATCTTACTGCAAAGGGGAGACCTTTGTCGTGGAAGCGCATCAGAAGTTCCAGTTACAAGTAAAGGAGCAAACAGCTTACGTCTGTTTCTATACTTGATCATAACAAAACCCGGATTGAAATCGATACGGCGAGGCATGTCATTACAAAATACTGCCGTAATCGAACGGAATTCAGTTTTGAACTGAAGATATATCAAATGGGTTTGGACTTCATACCCAAGCTGATCTCCTACGATATCAAGGGTATCCTCGAGATTGAATTGATCGACGGTGTGCGCATCATCGATATGGACAAACCGGATTTTGTGGCAATTGCCGCAATGCTGGATAAGTTTCACCAAGTACAGAATATCGAGAATAAAGTCCTTTGCCATATCGATAATAATCCCCGGAATTACTTGTATGACCGGCTTCATGACAAGTTCCTGATGATCGATTTCTCTGACAGTCGGGTGGATTATCCGGAATGGGATGTTATCGGTTTTCTACTCTTCTGGGCTTCCATTGTGAATCGTATAAGATTTAAGGAGATTGTGAAGGAATTTCTAACAGGTTATACGATTTCCAGGTTGGAAGATGAAAAGAGATTTGAATATATCTATCATCAGAATATCTTCATATTCGATGAAAGAAGAAAAAAATATAATAAGCAGGAATCTCTCAATAATCCTGATGTTATTGACAACAGGAAATCGATACTGGAATTGTATCACAGAATCTTACATAAGGAGGAAATGTGAAATTTCTAATCCCCATAAGGATCATTGCTGTGATATTCACAGCTTGTGCAACGAACAAAGCGAAAGGAGGAATGATGACAACACCAAGCGGATTGCAATACCAGATTCTGAAGGAAGGAAATGGTGCAGTGGCAAAAGCAGGAGACCATGTATCTGTGCATTACACAGGCTGGTTAATGGATGGGACCAAATTCGACAGTTCTGTGGACAGGAACATGCCTTTTGAATTCAATCTCGGGGCTCATCAGGTGATAAGCGGCTGGGATGAGGGTGTTGCAGGAATGAAGATAGGTGAGAAGCGCGTGCTGATCATTCCGCCTGAACTTGGCTATGGGAGCAGGGGAGCTGGTGGTGTGATTCCGCCTAATGCGACACTCAAATTTGAAGTGGAACTACTTGGAATTAAATAAATCAGGCGACCGAAAGGTCGCTTTTTTTATATCATCATGTAACAAATCATTTAAAATTATGTAATCTAACCAATTATCCCTTGACAAGTTGAATAAAAATTGCATATAAATTCCGATTGCATAGGGTTCTGTGGCGCATACCTATTTTACTCAATTCTATGCATGAATTATTACGAATCATACCTGTGAATGAGGTAGTGTCTTGACTTGAAAAGGAGATTCACATGAAAAAACTGGTTCTATTGGCTACGATTCTCATTCTTTTTTCCATTTCACTTTTAGCTCTTAATGTTATTCCCGTAGGAACTGTCAATGATGTGCAACTTGTAAACAGCAATTCAACAGGTTTGAAGCTACACTATACCGTTGGTCAGTTGGAGAGTTTTGATGTATCAACCAAGGGTGGAATGTTCTCGACCTTGAACATTGCAGGATATTCCAGCACGAATGAACTGGGCAAGCCTGCTTTACCTTTGCAGAGAAAACTGATATCTGTTCCTCTCGGCGCAACCGTGGATTACAAAATTGCCGGCGGTACTTCTGAAGAATACTCTCTTCAAACTGCTGGCGTACAATACCCGATCATGCCTGCACAAGCTCCTGTTTCAAAAAGTTCAGACCCAGAGCAAATTCCTTTCTCGTACCAGGCAGCGGAATATCAAACTGATCGTTATGATGGCAGATCCCTTATTCATATCGAAGAGATCGGCATCATGCGTGGTGTTAGAGTATTTGCAGTTGATTTCACCCCGGTTCAATACAACCCCGCTGCAAAGATGGTGAAGGTCTGGAATAACGTGGATGTCGAGCTTACATTCCACAATGGCGATTTGTATGAAACCGAGCAAATGCGCTTGAGAACCTTTTCTCCTGTTTTTGAAAGCGTGTATGCCAAGACTTTACTAAACTATACGGAAGTGAATGATAGAGCGTCCAACCTCCGCAATCCGTTAGGCTATCTCATTATTTCCGCTCCAACATTATCTTCCACAATGGCAAGCTTCGTGACTTGGAAGAAACAGCAAGGTTACAATGTGACTCTTGTAACGACAGCCACGACAGGAACAACAACAACTGCCATTAAATCTTATATACAGACGATTTGGAACAACGCCACCGTCCAGAATCCTGCTCCAAGTTTCTTGCTGCTGGTTGGGGATACTTCGGATATCCCGGCATTTACAGGACAAACTGCTTCAGGACATGTGACGGACCTTGATTATGTGAAACTGAATGGCACGGATTACGTCCCTGAAATGTACTATGGACGTTTTTCCGCCAGTACGACCACAGATCTGCAGAGCATTATCGATAAGACTTTGATGTATGAAAAGACGACGATGCCAAGTACCGCATATCTCGGGTTTGTGGATATGATCTCCGGTAACGATTCCACCTACGGGTTGGATTATGCCGACGGTCAGATCAGATATGGCACAGACAACTATTTCAATGCTGCGCATGGTATTACTTCAAGCACATATCTTTATGCTGTGTCAGGCAGTTCATCCACTGCAACTGCCATTCATAGTGACGTGAATACGGGCAGAGGATATTTGAATTATACGGCTCACGGCAGTGAGACCGGATGGTATATGCCGTCTTTCCAGACTACGGATGTGGATGCGCTTACCAATGCGAATAAATATCCCGTCATGGTTGGTAACTGCTGCCTTTCCAATCACTTTGATACTGCCATCTGTTTTGGTGAGAAACTCCTTCGCGCTGCGAATAAGGGAGCCGTGGGCTATATCGGTGCGAATAACTATTCCTATTGGAATGAAGACTACTGGTGGGGAGTCGGTGCAAAATATTCGAGTTCCCAGATCACCGCTGCGAATGGTGTCCCGCCTGCATGGTCCTCAGGTAAGATTGGAACTTATGATGCAGTATTCCATGAACACAGTG
>DAONDQ010000156.1:0-5807 GCA_035402645.1 Candidatus Cloacimonadota bacterium
AATGGTCAATGCTCTCATGTACCATTTTCATGAACATCTCTCACAGGGCAGCCATCCCGCAAGACCGGGCATAGTGCATAGGCTCGATGTGGGGACGACAGGACTGATCGTGATCGCTAAGGATGATTCTACCCATGTGAAACTTTCTCATATGTTCCAAGAGCGAGAAATACACAAGCAATACCTTGCCATCGTTGTTGGGACACCCGAGCCCGCCGAGGGCAAGATAGAGGGATTCATGCACCGCTCATTCAAAAACCCGCTGAAGATGGAGATGGGTTTATCAGGCAGGTGGTCGGTAACCAATTATAAGATACGTACCAATTTCCAGCACTTCTCCGTGGTGGATGTGTTTCCTTCGACTGGAAGAATGCACCAGATACGCGTGCATTTTACCTGGAAACATCACCCGATTTTGGGCGATCCCTTGTATGGGGGTACTGATTCACTATTGTCATTCCTACCTTTCGAAATGCATAAGAAGGTCAGGGCACTTCTTCATCACCTCGACAGGCAGGCTTTGCATGCTTACAGGTTGACTTTCACTCACCCGATGACGGGGAAGGATATGGAGTTTGAAGCACCTATTCCTCCTGATATCGCACATTGTATTGACTGGCTGGGGAAGAATGATAATCTTATTGACAGGATGGAGTGATTCTTAAGATTCAAAAAAAAGCAAAACAGGATAATGGAAAATGAGCAATAAATTTGCAACGATCGATCAAGCTATAGAAGACATCCGCAATGGGAAGATCATCCTGGTCGTGGATGACGAGAACCGCGAGAATGAAGGTGATTTTCTCACCGCAGCAGACCTTATCACACCCGAAAAGGTCAATTTCATGATCACACATGGAAAGGGACTGGTCTGTGTGCCGATGCAGGCAGAAAGGCTGCAGGCACTTGATATTTCTCTGATGACGGATGAGATAACGGAAAGACACGGAACAAAGTTCACGATCTCCGTGGATGCCAAGGAAGGAACTTCTACAGGCATCTCTGCAGGTGACAGAGCTCTTACCATCCAGAAGCTTGCTGATCAGAAAAGTAAAGCGAGTGACTTCATGAGACCTGGTCACATATTCCCTCTCATCGCTGAGAAGGGTGGTGTGTTGCGCAGGGCAGGGCATACGGAAGCAACCGTTGATCTTGTGACAATGGCTGGTTTCAACCCGATTGGGGTTATTTGTGAAGTCATCAAGGATGACGGTGAAATGGCAAGATTGCCGGAGTTGGAAGTCATTGCAGAGCAGTTCGGTATCAATATCATTTCCATCGAAGATTTGATCCAGTATAGAAGACACAGGGAAAAGCTCGTGGAGTGCGTGACAGAAGCCAATCTACCTACGGATTTCGGTGATTTTACGATCTATACATATCAGAGTAAAGTCTCTGATGAATTTCATATAGCCCTGGTGAAAGGTGATGTAAGGGGACAGGAGAATGTGCTCGTGAGAGTGCATTCCGAGTGTCTTACCGGAGATGCGCTCTTCTCCAAGAGATGTGATTGCGGTGACCAACTGGCACGTTCCTTCCAGATGATCGCTGAAGAGGGAATGGGTGTCATTCTCTATATGAAGCAGGAAGGACGTGGAATTGGCTTATTGAATAAGATCAAAGCCTATCACCTCCAGGATCATGGTCGTGACACGGTCCAAGCAAATCTCGAACTGGGCTTGCCTGAGGATCTGAGGGATTACGGAATTGGTGCTCAAATACTGAAGGATTTGGGCTTGCATAAGATCAGGTTATTGACAAACAATCCCAAAAAGCTGATTGGTTTGCAGGGTTATGGATTGGAAATCGTGGAGAGGGTGCCAATCGAGATCGAACCGAATGAAACGAACCGTTTCTACCTTGAAACCAAGAAAAAGAAGATGGGACATATACTTGATGAAGTCTAAACTTCTCTTCATTACACTCTTGCTCATCTGCGCAATCGGATTATGGGCTACCGATTTTCCAAAGCCTACCGGTTGGGTGAATGACTTTGCCGGTAAACTATCACCGGCAGTGATAGACAGTTTGACAGGCAAGATTACGGAATTGAAGGAAAAGACGAATGTAGAGATCGCGGTTGCCATTCTTCCAGATATTGGCGGACGTGATTATAATGAAACAGCAGTAAAACTTTATCGCGACTGGGGGGTTGGAAACAAGAACAATGAAGGTGTTCTTGTCATGGTCGCTGTCCAGGAGCGTAAGATCAAGATAGAAGTAGGCTATGGTTCGGAAGGTTATGTCACTGATCTGCGATCAAACCAGATATACCAGCAGATTGCTTCCAACTTATCACAGGGTAATTATGACCAGGGAATATCAATTGGTGTGAACATGATTCTTTCGCTGATTGCGACAGAAAAGAACGTCACGCTCTCCGGTGTTCCTGATTATAGTGCGTACGCGGGAAATCACACACAGCGCAGCAGTAAAGCAAGTCTCATCATCCCAATCATCTTCATACTTCTTGTCATATTGACAAGAGGCAGGATTCTCTTCTGGATGCTCTTATTTTCCGGTAGGGGTCCAAGAGGTGGAGGCGGTTTTGGTGGGTTCAGCGGTGGACTCGGCGGAGGCGGTTTCGGCGGGTTTGGTGGTTTTGGAGGCGGCAGCTCCGGTGGTGGTGGAGCAGGAGGAGGTTTCTAATGAGTTTCCTTATCATTATGCTAAAAGGTTTTGCATTCATCATTTTCAATATGCTGGGTGCCTTTTTTATTGTATACTCTGTAAAGCTGGTGCTTTTTAAGAGACACCCTTTCTCATTCTTTGGAAAGCAGATTCCAATTACACAAGGTTATATCGTTAGAAAGAGAAATTGGGTACTCGATAAACTCAGGTTTTTGCTGAATGATTATCTGCGCCAGGCAGAAAATGAAGATTATTCTGATGGATATCTGAAACAGTGGGAAAATACTATATTCAATGCGATTGTAGAGAAGATATATGAAATCGAGGAACTGAATTTCCTGCCAAGAGCATGGAGAGAAAAGATCATAAACCTGATTGCCAATGCCATTCTCAAACTGGTGAAGCAACTCTTGCGGAAGTTAGTGCCTTATCTCATTTCCAAATACCAGTTGCATTCCTATATCGACCTGATCGATCGTAAGCTCGATATTGATGTAATCATCAGCTATTTTAATCAATATGTTTATAAATATGTATTACTATTCTTCCTGGCAGTTTCATTCCTGATAGGTTTAGCCAATATGATCCTGTTCTGGATACTGGTATAGATCGTTAAGACTGTATGAGCCAAACAAGAGACCTGACGAAGGGTCCGATTGTATCGGAACTCCTTATGCTTTCTTTACCGATCATGCTGACCATGTTCATCCAGATGATGTACAACCTGACAGATATGCTCTGGATCGGGAGATTGGGCAGTGGACCCGTCGCCGCGGTCGGTACTGCCGGTTTCTTCCTCTGGTTCTGCAATTCCATCATGATGGCAACCAAAACAGGTGTGGAAGTAGGGGTATCTCAATCTGTAGGAAGAAATGACCTGGATAGCGCGAAGGCATTTGCAAAGAATTCTGTTCGATTGGCTTTCTATCTCTCCATATTCTTCGGAGTCCTGTTATTTGTCTTTGCAAGGCAATTACTTGGCTTTTTCCACCTTGGTGTCACCGCAACTGGATATAACCCCACGAAAGGTGGAATTGGGTATCTGCGGATTGTATCATTTGGGACTATCTTCCTTTTCTTGAATCCTACATTTTCCGGTATCTTTAATGCCCTTGGCAACAGCAAATTACCCTTCAAATACAATGTTACCGGACTTATCATCAATGCCGGACTTGATCCGCTCTTGATATATGGGATAGGACCCTTTCCCAGGCTTGAAGTGAACGGAGCAGCCATTGCAACTGTTTTTGCCCAGTTTGTAGTTTTCATTCTTTTCTTTCTTCGTTTCCAGAGTAAACAATCTCCGTTGCATTTTGGGTTCTTTATCGGCAGACTGCAGAAGGTATATTTAAAACCCATCCTGAAGTTCGGAAGTCCGGTTGCCATTCAAAGTGCCTTATTTTCAATTTTTGGCATGATCATTGCCCGAATCCTTGCCGCATGGGGACCTGTACCGATCGCTGTACAAAGGGTTGGCTCACAGATTGAAGCCATTTCCTGGATGACAGCCGGAGGTTTCTCCACAGCACTGTCTGCTTTCACAGGGCAGAATTACGGTGCCATGAAGTTTGATCGGATTAAAAAGGGTTATTATGCTGCCCTTGCAGTCATGGGCTCAATCGGATTGTTTGCCAGCCTGCTTTTGATCACAATTCCCGGGCCGATCTTTCACATCTTCATCCAGGAAAAGGGAACTTTGCCTCTGGGTATCGATTACTTGCGAATACTCGGTTATTCACAATTGTTCATGTGCATCGAGATCACGACCGGAGGGGCTTTCAACGGATTGGGGAGAGCCTATATCCCAGCCATTGTGAGCATTGTCTGGAATGCGCTCCGTATCCCACTTGCCCTGTTTCTCTCATCTAAGGCGATCTTGGGGTTGAATGGTATCTGGTGGAGTGTCAGTTCGACCAGTATTGTGAAGGGAATTCTATTGTTTATCTGGTTTTTGATTTTCTATAGATCATTTACAAAGAGCAGGGAATTGAAGTCAGAAAGAGTCGTGATTCCTGAGAGTGTCAGTGAGATTTCTTCCTGATTGGATAAAATTGATTCATTAACTCCGACCTGTGCACTTTATGCAATGCTTCCATCACATATTTTCGATTTTCAGGCATGAACCATTGTGCCAAAGCCTTCTGCAACCGAATCTCCCTGCCTTTGGGAACATGAATAGGCTTTCCCGTTTCCCAATCCATACCGGTAAAATACATGCAGGTGCTGAGTGTCATCGGAGTAGGGGTGAATTCCTGAATCTGTTCCAGCCGAATGTTATTCTTCAATAAATACAGTGCCAGATCGAGTCCTTCTTTTAGCCCTGAACCTGGATGTCCAACGATGATATAGGGAATTACCATTTGATTTTTATGCATTTTGTGAGATTCTTTTTCAAATTTCCTGCAGAAGTTTTCATACACTGAGATATCCGGTTTTCCCATCGCGTTCAAGACCAGGGAGTTGGTGTGTTCCGGAGCAAGTTTTAGATGACCTCCAATGAAGAATTGAGCAAGGTCATCAATATAGTCATCCGCATTCACGGAAAGGTCAAACCGAATTCCTGAAGCAATAAAGAGGTGTTTTATCGCAGGATGTGAATGTGCCGCATGGATCATTTTTCGTTGTCTGTCATGACTGCTGTGTAATAGACTGCAGACATCCGGATAAAGGCAGGAATCCCGCTTGCAGGTTTTCTCCAGATGTTTCGAGCAATACATGCCGTACATATTGGCGGAAGGTCCGCCCACATCGGAAATGGTACCATGATAGTACTTCTGATGAGAGATATCATCAATCTCATTCAGAATGAATTGCTGAGAACGTGACTGAATCTGTTTCCCCTGGTGGTATCCAATGGTGCAAAATCGGCAACCGCCAAAGCATCCGCGATGCGACGTGATAGAATCCCTAATCTGGACAAATGCAGGTATCTCCATGCCGTTATAGGCGGGATGAGGCTGTCTCTGGAAGGGAAGTGAATATATGGCATCCATTTCCTTTTCACTCATGGGTTCCGTCGGCTGATTGTGTTTCAGATAACGACCTGCAAAAGGCTGATATAAAGGGGATTGGCGATAATTTTCATGAAAGGTCTTGGACATATGATAGAATCCCCTGGGTTCAAGCGATTCTTCCAGGGAAGGTAGAATTACAGGTTTCTCTGTATCCGGGATTTG
>DAONDQ010000157.1:0-5801 GCA_035402645.1 Candidatus Cloacimonadota bacterium
ATCTCGACAAACGCCATTGTGAAAGCCAAGGCAATGAAGACAGGTTATTACGATAGCGCTGTCGCTTCCGCACAATACTATTTCACAATTGCTCCACCCGCACAATTCGTCTACGTCCAGAGTGGAACATTCAACAATGGCACTTCGAATATGACCGTCAGTAGTTTCTTCATGGACAAGTATGAAGTTACGCAATCTGAATATCAAAATATAATGGGAATCAATCCATCTTCCGGATATGGTCTTGGTATTGACTCACCGGTTTATTACGTTTCATGGTTCAATGCCATCGAATACTGTAACCGAAGAAGTTTGAATGATGGTCTGCTTCCCTGTTATAGTTATTCTTCATATGGGACAAATGTCGACAGTTGGCCTGCCGGTTGGAATACCATAGGTGCAAATCATGTGAATATAAACTGCAATTGGGCAGCAAACGGTTATAGGCTTCCAACTGAAATGGAATGGATGTATGCAGCTCGTGGCGGACTTTCAACTCATAATTATACGTATAGTGGTTCCAGTAATATCGATGTCGTAGCCTGGTACTCTATCAATTCAGGAAGTACTGTCCATACTGTGGGAACAAAAACAGCAAATGAACTCGGTATTTATGACATGAGCGGAAATGTCTGGGAATTCGTATGGGATATCTACAACAGCTATCCGTATGGCAACCAAACAGACTATCATGGCCCTTCTTCCGGGAGTTATCGCTGCTTGCGTGGCGGGGGATGGAATGTCACGAATATTCAATGCGGAGTATCATACAGAGAGATGTTTGAGCCACAGGCAAACCATTACAGTACTGGCTTCCGTGTCGTAAGAAAAGCCGAATAGATATCATTTTTTATTTACAAGAGTCAGCAGGTTCAAGCTGACTCTTTTTTCTTTTGCTCGTGTAGATGCAATATGAACACCCGCAAGGGGTTCAAATCTGTATGTCAAGAATCCGTATCCCCTTGAAATATCCTTTTCCTTGTATATCTGTATTCAATGTGAAGATGCTCTTGATTGATGCCATCATATCCACCATAAAAGTAAAAAACAACAACTGACTGATAATCAAAGCATTATAGAAAAAAGTTTCAATGGTGTTTCTTTCGTGTTTCATTTGTGCTTCTATGGTGGCTCTTTCGTGTGATAAGAAATTCTTCTGTGTATCACAGGTCACCTGACCTGTTTGTTTGAGGAGGTATTCCTACCCCTATATGATTCTAATAACAGATTGAATCAGGGTTGGGAAACCTGTGGTACTGTATACACAATTCCATCTTAGGCTATATATTATGTCCTATCCCTGAGGTTGCGCTCCGCTCCACCTTTGGCTATGTTCTATTGCTCTTTCAGAGCTTGATGGGTTTCACTTCGTTGCACCCAAAAGAATCTGGACCTGGCTCTTCGTTTTTCCTAAAAAGGGCAAAGCCCATATATCCCGCAGGGATAATATATCATAGCCTAAGGTGGAGCGCAGCGAAACCTCAGGTAGATTGCATAGATTCGGTTGAACCCTTTATGGGTGGTGATATCCAATCGCAAACAATGCGATATGTCCACCGCATTCTATGCGGCGCTGCTTCCAACTTCGAACTTCGTTAGTCCCAGAACTTCTTATCCAAGGACCTGTATTGCACGGCTTCGCTGATGTGGAAGGGTAATATCTCCCTGCTGCCTTCGAGGTCTGCAATGGTGCGGGCGACCTTTTGAATGCGGTCATAAACACGGGCAGAGAATCCCATGGTATCCATGGCATTTTTGATGATCTCCTGGCTTTCCTTGGTGAGATGACAGTATTTGCGGATGAGTCTGGAGTTCATCTGTGCATTGCAGTAGATCTTATCCTCATTGAACCTTGCCAGTTGTATCTTTCTCGAAGCATTCACCCGCTTGCGGATCGTAGCCGATGTCTCACCCGTGGGCTGAGCACTTAGTTCCTGAAACAATACGGCAGGAACTTCAACGTGGATGTCAATGCGATCCAATAAGGGACCTGATACTCTTGATCTGTATCTTTGAATGACAGGTGGAGGGCAGTTGCAACTGTGCCCGGGGATGTTATTACCGTAATACCCGCAGGGGCAGGGATTCATGGATGCGATGAGGATGAATTCGGCAGGGAAGATAAGACTTTGCTGGGCTCGGGCAATACTGACGATTCCATCTTCGAGTGGCTGCCTGAGTACTTCCAGTACATTCTTCTTGAATTCAGGAAGTTCATCGAGGAACAAGACTCCATGATGCGAGAGTGATACCTCTCCTGGCTTGGGATAAGCTCCGCCGCCAATCAGGGCTACGTCTGAGATAGTGTGGTGAGGTGCACGGAATGGGCGATAGGTCACAATACCATTCTTCAGGTTCATTGCCAGTCCGGCTACGGAATGTATCTTGGTTGTTTCAAGAGCTTCCTCGATGGTCATATCGGGCAGGATCGTGGGAATCCTGCGAGCCAGCATGGTCTTTCCAGAGCCGGGAGGACCAAGCATGAGGAGGTTATGTCCGCCTGCAGCAGCAACCTCGAGTGCACGCTTCACCTGGAATTGACCCTTCACGTCGAACATATCCACGGGGGCTTCATTCAGGGCGGAAAAAATCTTGGATTTATCAACAACAACAGGCTCGATCGTAATCCTTTCTTCCAGGAAATTCACTGCTTCATTCAGGGTCGAGACTGGATATACGTACAACCCTTCAATGATTCCAGCTTCCTCGGCATTCTCTCGAGGCAGGATCAGACCATGTACCTTGTCCTTCTGTGCCTGGATGGCAATTGGAAGAACACCTTTTACAGGGCGGATTGTTCCATCGAGGGCAAGTTCTCCGATCATGGCATATTTATTGAGATTCTTGGCTGACATGTTACTGAGTGACACAAGGAGGGATAAGGCGATGGGAAGATCGAGAGAAGCACCTTCCTTTCGGATGTCTGCTGGTGCAAGGTTCACAGTATAGGACGCAGCAATGATCCTGAAACCGGAATTGCGAATGGCACTCATGACTCTTTCCTTGCTTTCCTTCACTGTATTGGACGGCAAGCCGACAATGGCAAAAGGCTGCTGTCCACCTCTTACATCGGTTTCCACAGAGATGCGAATTGCGTCGATACCTATGGTTGCATATGAATTTGTCTGTCCAAGCATATCAAACCTCCTATCTACCTAAAACAATTGTGTCCTGCTTATGATATTGATTCTTCATATTGTTGTCATGCGCTTCCCAATAAACGAGATACACGCCGGTTGGCAGAATTTTTCCTTCCTGGTTTTTCCCATCCCAAAGGAATTCACCTTCAGCGGAGACCAGGGATTGATCAGCCAGTGTCCTGACACTTCTCCCTCTCAGGTCATAAATTCTGCAATTGATCCTGCTAACGGGTCTTGGAAACGAGTAATGAATTTCGCAAACATCGCCCTTTCGGGGAAAGAAGGGATTTGGTTCAATATGGACGATTGTTGAACCGGGCATATGTTGAACATGGAGACTGTTCTCCGTTCCCGGGGTTCCGCCTAAGCGTGAAACGCATGGACCCCAATTATCTTTCCCCGTAAGGAGCATAGGCTGTATTCTCTCGATCGATTTCCCTTTGTCTGGACTCCAATGCGGGTCATAAGTAAAAACCTCCCAAATATTACCAAATGAATCGGAAACGAATATTGATTCACCGGCATTATTCAGTGATGGTAATCCAAAAATGATACTTGGTGGTACACATTGGAACTGAGCACAAAGATTTTCACCATCTTCCGGGTCATGTACGAGAATGGTGAATTGCGCGTCATCGGGTTGCCAGGTTACTGAATCTGCACTGATATGAATGGTCAATTCTGGATAGGCAGGAAGATCAATGTTCTTCCTGATTTCGAGCCATTCCGGATAACCCGTTAGTGGATCGTACATGATCTCGTTCACTGTAAAAGGAATAAAGTCCTTATTGTAGAAAGCCCAGAATGAATTAGCCCCTGGATCTGTGGTATCGCTGGTGGTATATCGATAGGCATGATAGCCTGTTTCGGGAAGTGCGCTCGAAAAAGTGAATATACTATCAGCTGGCAGGGAAATCAGCCATTCCCCAACCAAGAGATCATTCCCCGAATCATCATCAAACTGACGGCATGTGAGATAAACATCAGTTATCGGTTCTTCGCAAAGCAAGTGGACTTCGTGCATGAGAGAACCTTCGCTTTCATACAACTTGACGAAATTGATCGCGGTATTGGTCACAAGGTTGAAATTGCTGTTTACTCTCCCCGGTGTCCCACCTTCTTCAGTCTGGCATATATCCCATACGGAGTGAGATGAGTTTGGATCCTTTCTTTCCAGCGAACGGTCGTATGCCTGGGCAGAACCGACATAATGCAATGAATCTATCGTTTTCCCTGAATCATCGAGCAACCAGATGGTTTCCTGGTCATTATTCAAGGTTACCCAACGACTTAGTTTTTCAATGGCTTGCAGAGGGCAGTCAGGATACTTATGCACAAAATCCAGGGAATCTGTGCATAACACTTTATAACCTTGTGCAGGAATGTCTAAATCAAAGGTAACCCGGTTCCCGGCAACATCCTGTAAATGCACTTCATGCAAGGAAATATCGGCATTCCCGCAATTGTAGAGTTCAATCCATTCCTGATTATCCGGAGAAGGATAATACAAAATTTCGTTTAAACCGATGGGAATTTTTCCAAGGAAAATGGAAGTTATCCACAAGTTATCCACAAAATTCATGTCGTGAATAACATTCAAATACAGAGATATCTCATGAGCGCATGAAGTTGAGCAATTGACAGTTATGTCGATGGTAATGGAATCCATCGGCTGGATATCAGGTAGAATCAATGTGGAATATGGTTTATTATCGAGTTTCACTTCCAGGTTTTCATGAGAGTTGTACACATCTGCTGTGGATAAGTTGTGAATAGGGGTGATTATCTTCACATCCAACCCACTAACACGAAGAATCGGAGTACCAAATGCTAGATCAACGGGAATCACATTCGCACCACCCGGGGTGGGAAGGAAACAATCAAACCAATCCAATGCTGTATTTGTATCAAACCCGTCATGCCTTCGCGCAAGACTATGTCCTTCAGAAACATCAGGACATAGCGCTGTCCCGATTTCATGAATGTCATCAGGTAAGAGATTTGAATTCGGTGAATCATAGAGAATTGTATCAGTGTAGGAACTATCAGGAGAGACCAATCGGATGCCATCTGTTTCAGAACCTCCATTCTGCAGAGTGAGATTGGCAAAAATATGGGCATTGGGACAATCATCCTCGGCAAGCAGAAGATAGTGATGTGGACGTAATTCGAAGGAAGGAAAGATATAGGTAAGGGTGAATTCGGAACCGCCGGAATACAGGAGCCAATCTTCCATATTCACATCTGAGTCACCGTTATTATAGAATTCGATCCATTCATGATAATCATCTGCACCGGTAGGGTCATAACAGACTTCATTAATGACGATCTCTGAATAAAGCAAAGGGATGCAGAATATTGCGAGTAAGAAAAAAAAGAAAAAGGACAGGGACAAACCCTTACATTTCATGCATCCTCCACAATTATTGTCTGAATAATATTTAACTAAATCACGTAATGGCGTCAAGGAAAATCGTATAAATCACGAGGTTGTGAATTGAGATCATAACAGAAATGAAAATGATTCCATGTAGAAAGTGAGTAAGATGAGATTTAGTCTGTATCTAAAAAAAGAGGACTCATCAAAATTGATAAGTCCTCATGATTTGGTAGCGAGGACAGGATTTGAACCTGTGACCTTCGGGTTATGAGCCCGACGAG
>DAONDQ010000158.1:0-5766 GCA_035402645.1 Candidatus Cloacimonadota bacterium
CTGATCGTTGGTGCAGATACAATCGTGTACATGGACCACAAGATACTGGGGAAGCCTCGGGATGTATTCCAGGCTGCTGATTACCTTTCCATGCTTGCGGGAAACAGGCACGATGTTTACACCGGGATTTGTGTGGCACATAAGCATCGATACTACACGGCTTATGAAAAGACCTCTGTTGAATTCAAACCCATGACACTTTTCGAAATTGAAGAATATATCAAGACAAATGAACCCATGGACAAAGCCGGAGCATACGGGATACAAGGCTATGGCGGGCAGTTTATCAGGAAAGTCAACGGCTGCTACTTCAATGTTATGGGATTCCCTGTTTCCTGCTTCCATGAACTGCTGAAAAAGATATTTTCCTAAAAGGATATTATGAAGACTCTATTTACCAATGCCACTTTCTATTCCATGCGCTTTGAAAATGAAGCCTATCGATCCATTCTTGTTGAAGATGGGATCATCCTTGATGTTTTCCAGAACATACCTTCCACAACGGCAAACATTGTCGATCTACAGGGAGCCTTTGTGTATCCGGGGTTCATCGATACCCATACGCATTCTTTTGAAGGCGGACTGTATAGCCTTGGTGTCAGTCTTGAAGCAGTGAAGAGCATTCCGGAAACCCTGGAATTGCTTGCTGAGGCAACACCGATTGGCGGACTTGTCTTTGCCTATCATTACGATGAGAATCTTACCGCAGAAAAGAGATTCCCGACGCTTGAGGAATTGGATGCCATTTTCCCGAATACTCCCCTGCTTCTGCGAAGGGTGGATGGACATTCCTGCGTGATCAACTCTGAAGCGGTAAAACGCATACCCTGGAAGGAAGCTCTTCCTGCTGGATTTGATGGTATCCTGAGGAAGGAATGGAATGATGTTGCAGCACACTGGTTCCACAGCAATATCGATGATGAAGGTATCCTGAAAGCTTATCAGCAGGCAGCCAAGCTTGCCGTGAAGGGTGGGCATACTTGCATTCATACCATGATCGGGGATGCAGCATACAGTCCGACTCACTACGCCCTAATTGAAAAGAATAAGCACCTCTTCCCCATTGAATACATCACATATCCGCAGATGTTCGATATCCAAAAGGCAATTGAACTGGGAGCAAAGCGAATTGGTGGATGTATCCTGGCTGATGGTTCCTTTGGTTCTCATACGGCTGCATTGTTCCAGCCATATATAGATGAGCCCGCAAATAATGGAATCCTCTATCACGATGATGATTTCTGGAATGCCTTCATCATGGAGGCACATGAGAAGAACCTCCAAGTTGCCGTGCATTGCATTGGTGACAGAGCTGTGAATCAGATACTGTCAGCTTATGAGAAGGCACAGCAGAAGAATCCAAAAGACCTGAGGCATGAACTTATACACTGCGAACTGATGAATGACGAGATGCTGACAAGAGCTGCCAGAGCAAAGGTAAGCTGTGTTGTTCAGCCCATGTTCGATCGGTTGTGGGGAGGAGATTCCGACCTGTATGCGAAGGTACTCGGGGTGGAAAGGGCAATGCTGACAAACAGGTTCCAGTCTCAGCAGAAAAAAGGTATTCTTTGCACAGGTGGTTCAGACTGGTATATCACAGACCTTGATGCTCTGAAGGGAATCGATGCTGCGGTACGGCATCATAATCCGAATGAAGCCCTGAAACCCTACGACGCGGTCAAATTGTATACAGTAAATGCGGCTAAACTGAGCCATGATGAAAACAGGCTGGGCATAATTGCACACGGTTACCAGGCTGATTTCACCTGCCTGGAGAAGAATATTCTCACAGCAACTGACATCACATCAATCGCCATAAAGGCAGTATACAAAAAAGGTGTCAAAGTATGAGGGACATAGAATTTCTTCGAGCAGTCAAAACACTTTCCTGGCGGGAATTCGTTCTTTATCCGAAAGCGACATTGATTGATTATTACAAGCTCTTTTACCAGGGAACGTTTGGACCCGGTCATATCATAGAGAACAGGGAAATAGCCTATAAGGCTCTTGTTCAGGAAATCAAGGGAAGCAGTCAGTCAGAATTGCCATTCGTGCAGGATATCTCCTTCCTGAATCCCTACTGCAGGGTCAGCCTTGAAGTTCTTGAAAAGAAAATGATAGGGGAAGAAACATTCATGGATATGCTGATGGAAAGCTGCAAGGTATTGCGGCCTATCACTGCGATTGAATGGAATGAAGCATGGCAGGAAATCGAGGAAATACTCTTCCAAATATTACCCAAGTTATATGATAAGAAACTTGTGAAAATGCTTCATGATGAGATGTATGGTGATAAGATACCTTTATTCAGGCATAGTGAACTATTCAGGGAAACATACAAACCGCATTACCGATTGATTCGAAAGGATTTGCTTCCCACTCATATTAGGTGATAATTCTATCGGATTACCAACCTGCCTTCTTGCTTTCCGCTTCCTTCTTCTTGAGTTGGTCAGCGGCACGCTGCTGGTCTGGAGTAAGTGGGTGAAAGTATAATGACTTGCCGGTGCTGGCTGAATCCTTGGGTGCTGATGCTGCAGGTTTGATAATGATGGTTTCATCATCCATCTTCTCAGGAGCCGCCCAACTCTCTTCCTGGGTAATTTCATCACTAAGAGAGGAATGACGGCTTTTTTTATCTAAATATCCGAAAAACTGGAATACAAAAATAAATATAATGATCACTATAACCAGAACAATTCCTTCCTTGATCTGAGAAAGCTCATTCATTACCAAACTCCATTCATTCTAATCATCAAGTTACTATTTTAGACTATTTATGCTTCATGGCAAGTTTTTTCCATTGACTGTCTGATTTTAACTGAAAAAGTCATTCTTTGTAAATTCAATCATTCAGTACTGGAAGCAAAGGAAGATGATATAAAGCATAAAAGAGAACAGAATAATATACCAGTAAAGACTGTGAATCCCTTGAACCCAAGAATTTCAGCGATCATTTTCTCAGCCCTCATCATACTTGTAGTTTTAATCTGTTACAACGGAACGTATCATGTTCCATTCCATTTGGATGATTATGTGAACTTTGTCTATCCAACCAAACTGAATTAGATTCGAATCGCTTGGATAGGTATTCCTCCATTCTTGCATGAGAAATGGAGTTTTCGGATATACCACTTACCCACTTCTTCCAGGGGAATGAACAAATCGACAATGGAACCGTTTGCCTGCATCGCTTCAAATATCTGCTGAAGGGAGATACGCGTCTGATTGCTGATTCTCTTCCCATAAGGCGGATTCGTGATGACTTGGTACCTTGCGAGGGGTTTATGCCATTTATGAGCAGGTAAAACAGAAAAATCAATGTATTCCTCAACCCTTGCAGCCTTTGCATTCTGAATGGCAATCTTCACCATTTCTTCACTGATATCGGAAGCATGGATCAATCCCTTCTTCATGGGATGGATCTGTTCCCCGGCTTCATCATTCACACGTTTGAACAAGTCTTTATTGAATATTCCCCATTTCTGGAAGGCAAAGTTACGATATTGGGATAAAGGAAAATTGCATGCCATCACGGCAGCTTCAATGGGAATCGTTCCTGACCCGCACATTGGATCAAGCAATTCCCTGTCTGACTCCATCCATCCGCTTGCCTTGATCAACCCGGCAGCGATGGTCTCTCGTATCGGGGCTGGACTTCTCATCTTCATGTATCCTCTTTTATGAAGATGAGCTCCGCTGGAATCAATGCTCACCGTTACCTGATCATGCTCAACCTGTATCAGGATCAATTGGGTATTCAGGGCATCGGGACTGCTCTGCACCCTGATGGGTTTTCCATAATGCTGATTGAGTGTATTGATGCATCTTTCCGTAATGGCTTTCTCATGATAGAGATTGGATGCAATGGACGTGGAACGAATGCAGATATCCTGGATGGAAATGAAATCATCCCATGGTAGTTTGGCTAATCCCTTTTCGAGTTGCCAGAATGTATCTGCATGGAATTTTCCTATTCGAAGTAAAACTCGGGATATGCATCTTGCCTGTATATTCACTTTGAACAGAGTCGTCAGGTGTCCAACAAAGGAAATCCCTCCATTCTCAACTTCATTGTACTTGATTCCCAATCCCTGGAATTCCTCGATTGCATACTTTTCCAATCCGGGTTGGACAACTGCAAATAACTCAAACGGTTTCATCTATCTCCTTTTACCTAACACCTAACACCTAACACCTAGCACCTAGCACCTAGCACCTAACACCTAGCACCTATCTTCCGCTTTTCTGTGCCTCATGGTACTTTGGGGATGTGATTAGCATGGCTTCATACTGGTCAATCACTGAACTATGATACTGTTTCTTGACTGCGGAATCTTCATTTGCAATGCGAATGGCTTCCAATTTGATATTGGGCGGTGTGTCGTCTTGTAGCATTTGCACTGTGAATTTCATCGTCACCACATTGTTCTTAAAATCCATGTCGTATGTGTTTTTCACATCCGACTTGATCAATTGGCTGGATACAAGGATATCACCAAGTGAACCGATGACCAGCTTATATTGTCTATCTTGTTGTGCCTGGAGAGTATCCAGGGTAACCACCACTGTGAAGGAGATCAGCTCATTGCGGTTGTACGTTTCCCTATCAGGAATGGCAGAAACGACTGCACTGATCGGAGGTTTCGGCAGATAGCTATAGGGATGCGTAACAACAGCAGAGAAGATGGAGAAGGTCAACATCATGAATAATATGATGAATATTCCTTTTTTGTATGCTTCATGTATCACTTTCATCTCATGCCTCCTTAGATTGCATTCCACGATACAACTTTTTGAATTAGATTATCGTAAGAAAAGCTATACGTGTCTCGAAAGATGTCAATCTATTTAGGTATCAATTTATCTGTTCTCATCCCTATCGAGATATGAAAAAGAGCAACATTCAAGCAAAATCCAAAAAGGTTGACACTTTCACATTCCCTATTTGTGTGACTTCACAAACGTTAAAATTAACCTGAAATAAGGAGTTATACATGGCGAAGATCAACAAACAGACCATGGACGGCAATACCGCTGCTGCCCATGTCGCCTATGCATTCAGTGAGGTTGCTGCCATATATCCCATCACCCCTTCCTCTGTAATGGGTGAATTGGCAGATGCCTGGTCAGCTTATGGAAAGAAGAACATCTTCGGAACAACCGTCGATGTAGCCGAATTACAATCAGAAGCAGGTGCAGTTGGTGCTGTTCACGGTTCATTATCTGCCGGTGCATTGACCACCACTTTCACAGCATCTCAGGGTTTGATGCTTATGCTTCCGAACATGCACAAGATCGCAGGTGAACTGCTTCCAACCGTTTTCTACGTATCTGCACGTTCTCTTGCAGCACAATCATTATCCATTTTTGGAGATCACTCCGACGTCATGTCAGCCCGTAACACAGGCTTTGCCCTATTGGCATGCGGAACGGTGCAGGATATCATGGACCTCAGTGCCGTCTCACAACTTGCCACCTTGAAATCAAAGATACCGTTCCTCACATTCTTCGACGGCTTCAGGACTTCCCATGAAGTGCAGAAGATCGATGTGATTGAATATGATACTTTAAGTGAACTCTTCGAGCCTGAATACCTGGAAGACTTCCGTAATCGTGCCTTGAATCCTGAAAAACCAAGAATCAAGGTCGGTCAGCAGAATCCTGATGTCTATTTCCAGGGCCGTGAGACCGTGAACAAGTTCTACGATGCAGTTCCCGGAATCGTTCAGGAATACATGGATAAGGTCGCTGCCAAGACCGGAC